>NZ_JBALMG010000043.1:81257-91187 GCF_036963225.1 Bacillus sp. JJ783
ACAAGAAGATTTTTTTATTTACTATAATATCGATATAAATAGAAAAAACACAAACCATTTAGAAAATTATTTATAAACTAATTGGAATTACCATATAATTACTTTATCATTTATCTCGCTTTTGAGATAAATGATAAAGGTATAAAAGAAATGAAGCTATTTTCATATTGTTACGGTCTTTATATAGGACAAAATAGAATGGCATGGATTATGGTTAGATATGTGAGAGAATGGATGGATTTAACAGTGGAAATAAGTGGGGAATAAGCGTAATATATCGATCATGAATGAAATGGGCGTGTATATCGAGCATATAGAAATAGGGGGAAGGTCGCACTTAAAAAAAGGAGACTAGAACATGTTCGGGAGAAAGAAAAGAAAGCCATTAAAACAATTAATTACACATAAAGAGCCTAAATCGCGTATTGCAGAGCAATACCGCAACATTCGTACGAATATTGAATTTACATCTGTAGATAATCATATGCGTTCTCTTATTGTCACTTCAGCAGATCCAGGTGACGGAAAGACGACGACAATTGCAAACTTAGCAGTTGTTTTCGGTCAACAAGGAAAGAAAGTTTTAGTAATCGGAGCTGACTTACGTAAGCCGACGATACAAAACTTATTTGCAATTCATCATTCAAATGGATTAACGAACGTATTATTAGGACAAGCAAAATTAATGCAATGTATTCAAAAAACAGATATAGAGAATGTATACTTAATGGGGTCAGGTCCAATACCACCAAACCCAGCAGAACTGTTAGGAAATCGAGTAATGGACGAGGTATTACTAGAAGCATATAACATGTTTGATATTATTTTAATAGACACACCGCCAGTTCTTGCGGTTACCGATGCACAAATACTTGCGAACAAATGTGATGGAGTCATACTTGTCGTGCGTAGTGAAAAAACAGAAAAAGATAAAATATTGAAAGCAAAACAAATATTAGACAAGGCATCTGGTAAACTACTTGGTGTCGTTTTAAACGATAAAAGAGAAGAAAAAGAGCAATATGGCTATTACTAAAATAACAATAAAGTGAGTCAATAAGGAATACTTATTGGCTTTTTTAAATTTTTCTGAAATTTATTATTGCATTATGCGAAAGCCATGACATAAAGGAAATTTTGGGAAATCGATGGAATGTGTTGTCATATTTAAGATTATTTTGTAATATTATATGTGTTTGCTATGAACTAATATAAAATAAATTACTAAATAAAAAATATAAGATAATATGTTATAATTTTTCTTATGTGCAAATTGTAGAAAGTTGGAGGAACCTATGGAAGAAACAATTAGTTTGAAAGAGTTATTTCATATTTTAAAAAAACGTTTAGCAATGATCCTCGTAATCGCCTTTGGTGCAGCTATTGTAAGTGCTATCATTAGCTTCTTCTTCATGACACCAATCTATCAATCTTCGACGCAAATTCTTGTTAACCAGAAGAAACAAGATGGAGCAATGATTCAAGCGGGTGAAATTCAAACGAATATTCAATTAACGAATACATATAAGGTTATTATTAAAAGCCCAGCAATCTTAGATCAAGTGAATGAAAAATTAAATTTAAAGATGACAGCACAAGCTTTAACAGAAAAAGTTAATGTAGCAAATGAAAAAGATTCACAGGTTATTTCTGTTACGGCTGAGGACAAAGATCCCAAAGTAGCTCGCGATATTGCCAATGTAACTGCAGAAGTATTTAAAGGTGAAGTTGCAAAAATTATGAGTGTGGATAACGTAACTGTATTATCGAAAGCAGAAGTTGGGGAAAATCAATCTCCGATTAAACCACGCCCAATGTTAAATATAGCAATCGCTTTCGTTGTTGGTTTAATGGCTTCAGTTGGCCTTGCATTCTTACTAGAATACTTAGATAACACGGTGAAAAAGGAAGAAGATGTAGAAAATTTACTTGGCTTACCAGTGTTAGGTATTGTTGCTCGTATGGATGAAGAAACAACGAACGTGAAATCACACGCTCCATCATCAAGAAAAGTGAGGGGACAAACAATTGGCTCTTAATTTATTTAAAAAGAAAAAGAATCATCGTCAACGTCGTCAATTAATTGCTCATCAACAACCAAGATCACCAATTTCAGAGCAATATCGTAATATTCGAACGAATGTTGAGTTTGCATCTGTTGATACAAACTTACATTCGTTAATGGTAACATCTGCGAACCCAAGTGAAGGGAAAACAACAACGACAGCGAATATGGCAGTTGTTTTTGCTCAACAAGGGAAGAAAGTATTATTAATTGATGCAGATATGCGTAAACCAGCGATGCATCAAATGTTCCAAGTAGATAATATTTTCGGATTAACGAATGTATTAACGCACAGTGAACGTTTAGAGAAATGTGTACAAACGACAGCAGTTGAGAATTTGAGTTTTCTAGCTTGTGGTCCAATCCCACCAAATCCAGCTGAATTGTTAGGTTCAAAATCAATGCAAGAACTTCTTGCTCAAGCGTATAGTATGTACGATTTAGTTATTTTCGATTTACCACCTATTTTAGCTGTTACAGACGCGCAAATTATGGCGAATGTATGTGATGCTTCTATTCTTGTTGTGCGTAGTGAATCGACAGAGAAAGAGTCTGCAGTAAAAGCAAAAGGATTATTAGAATCAGCAAAAGGTAAATTGTTAGGTGTTGTTCTGAATGACCGTGAACGTGAACAAGGCTTATATTATTACTACGGTGCAAACTAATTAAAAAAGTGAGATATGTTAGAAACATATCTCCTTTTTTCCCTTGAATATGAGATGTCTCATATTCAAGGGAAAAAAGATTTAATATGAGGGCGGGAGGATGAAAAGAATGATTGATTTACACTGTCACATTTTATCTGGTATCGATGATGGTGCACAAACAGTAACAGATAGTTTAGCGATGGCGCAACAAGCTGTGGCAGAAGGAATACATACAATCGTCGCAACACCACATCATCAAAATGGAAAATACGTAAATGAGCGTACTTCCATTATTCATCAAGTGAAGAAATTAAATGATGAACTACAACAAAATGAAATTCCACTGAAAATTTTACCAGGGCAAGAGGTCAGGTTATATGGTGATTTATTAGAAGACTATGAAGCTGGTAAAATCGTTACTTTAAACGAGACAAATAAATACATATTCATTGAATTTCCGTCTAATCATGTACCCCGTTATGCAGAACAGTTATTATACGAATTACGTGTAAAGGGAATGATTCCAATTATTGTTCATCCAGAACGTAATGCAGAGTTAATTGAGCGTCCAGATAAGTTATACAACCTTGTAAATAAAGGGGCATTAACGCAAGTGACGGCAGGTAGTTTACTTGGGAAGTTCGGTAAAAAAATTAAAAAGTTTTCATTACAACTCGTTGAACATAATTTAACGCATATGATCGCATCAGATGCACATAACACAACGTCAAGAGGATTTCATTTAGCAGAAAGCTACGAATTAATCGGAAAAGAATTTGGAATGAATGTTATGAGTGATTTAAAAGAAAATCCGTATTTATTAATTAGCGGGAAAGCAATTTATAAAGAAGATCCAGAACAAATTCGTCGTAAAAAATTGTTTGGTATTTTTTAATTGAAGAGCTTTGGTGATGCCTCCTAACCGTTATCAATGGGGGCACTCGGTTGTGCTGTGGGTAGAAATTTTTATTTCGAACCTACCTTAGACGCTTGTCGTCGGGAGTATGGCGTGAGGTTGGGTTAGATGCCCATAATTTATTTATAATAAAAACTCTACCTATGAAGTTATAAATATGAATTTATAGGTAGGGTTTTTGTTATTGCTATATCGTAATGAAAGATTATTTATGGGGGGAAAAAATTGAGAAAAGTAAAAAAAGCGATAATTCCAGCTGCTGGTCTTGGAACGAGATTTTTACCAGCAACGAAAGCGATGCCGAAAGAAATGTTACCAATCGTCGATAAACCGACAATTCAATACATAGTAGAAGAAGCGATTGAATCAGGGATTGAAGATATTATTATTGTTACTGGAAAAGGAAAGCGTGCAATTGAAGACCATTTTGATCATTCTTTTGAGTTAGAACAAAACCTTTTAGAAAAAGGGAAATATGAAATGCTTGAAAAAGTACAAGCTTCTTCAAAAATTAATATTCATTACATAAGACAGAAAGAACCAAAAGGTTTGGGACATGCAGTATGGTGTGCGCGTAAATTTATTGGAAATGAGCCATTTGCAGTATTACTTGGTGATGATATTGTACAAGCAGAAACACCATGTTTACGCCAATTAATGGACCAGTATGAGGCTACCCAGTCTTCAGTTATTGGTGTACAAACGGTACCTGAAAATGAAACGCATCGTTATGGCATCATTGATCCAATTGAACAAAATGATCTTCGTTATCAAGTGCGTCAATTTGTAGAGAAACCAACAGAAGGCACAGCACCATCAAACCTAGCGATTATGGGGCGTTACGTATTAACACCAGAAATTTTTAGATTCCTTGAAAATCAGCAAACGGGTGCTGGTGGAGAAATTCAATTGACAGATGCAATCCAATGTTTAAATGAAATTCAACGTGTATTTGCATATGATTTTGAAGGAACACGTTACGATGTGGGTGAAAAGGTAGGATTTATTAAAACTACTATCCAGTTTGCGTTAAATAATAAAGAATTAAAGGATGAAATTTTAGAATTTATGAAATCGAAATTGAAAAATAGATAAGGAGTGAAAAGTTTGGGCGAGCCAGAGTTAAAAAATACATATGTAATTCAAAAAGAGGCGACTATTTCTCAACCAGGGCGTATGCATTTCTTTTTGAAAAGAGTTATGGATATAGTAGGTGCTGTAATTGGCCTTATTATTTTTTCTCCCTTTTTTATTGTAATCCCAATTATGTATCAGTTCGGTGATGCAAAAGGTCCTGTGTTTTTTAAGCAAAAGAGAATAGGTAAAGAAGGAAAAGAATTTTATATATATAAGTTTCGTTCTATGGTAGTTGATGCTGAGAATAAATTAAAAGCAAATCAGGAATTATATGATAAATACTTAAGGAATAACTATAAGTTGGAACCATCTGAGGATCCGAGAATTATGAAAGTCGGAAACTTTTTAAGAAAAACTAGCTTGGATGAATTACCACAATTTATTAATGTATTAAAAGGGGAAATGAGTTTAGTTGGTCCTAGGCCAGTATTGAATGAAGAATTAAAAGAATATGGTGAGAGAGTAGAAGAATTTTTATCTGTTAAACCAGGAGTAACGGGATATTGGCAAGTAAGCGGAAGGAGTAATGTGGGTTATCCTGAGAGGGTAGATTTAGAATTATACTATGTATATAATCAAACAATCTATTTTGATATAAAAATAATAATTATGACGGCTATAAACGTAGTACTAAAAAAAGGCGCGTATTAAAATTAATATATCTATATATGTGTAGAAATATGGAGGTAGGAATATGAAAGGAATTATTTTAGCTGGTGGAAGTGGAACTAGACTGTATCCTATTACAAAAGTAGTATCCAAGCAGTTACTTCCAGTTTATGATAAGCCAATGATATATTATCCATTGTCTGTGTTAATGTTAGCTGGTATTAAAGAAATATTAATTATTTCAACTCCTGAAGATCTCCCAAGATTTGAACAATTACTAGGGAACGGGCAGAGTTTTGGGATTTCCTTGCAATATGCGGTTCAAGAAGAACCTAATGGCTTGGCAGAAGCATTTATTATAGGTGAAGAGTTTATTGGAAATGATTCGGTGGCATTAATACTTGGAGATAATATATTCTTTGGACCAGGTTTTACAACGGTTTTACAAAAGGCTGCGAAAAGAGAAATAGGAGCTACAGTCTTTGGATATAGAGTTAAAGATCCAGAACGATTTGGGGTAGTTGAATTTGATGAAAATCAAAATGCAATCTCAATAGAAGAGAAACCTAATGTTCCTAAATCAGAATTTGCAGTTACTGGCCTTTATTTTTATGACAATAAGGTTGTAGAAATTGCTAAAAATATTCAACCATCTTTAAGAGGTGAATTAGAGATTACCGATATTAATAAAGCGTATCTAAAGAGTAATACATTGAAGGTGGAATTACTTGGGAGAGGATTCGCGTGGTTAGATACAGGGACACATGATTCTTTAATTGAGGCATCTACTTTTATCGAAACAGTTGAAAAAAGACAAGGATTTAAAGTGGCTTGTTTAGAAGAAATTGCATATAGAATGGGATATATTTCAAAATATCAATTGATGGAATTAGCGCAACCTTTAATAAAAAATGATTACGGACGTTATTTATTAGATATTGCTTCAGAGAGACAAAATACAGTTTATTGGAACATGGAAGGTGTAGTGTGAAGATGGAAACAATTTTAGTTACAGGTGGCGCTGGATTTATTGGCTCAAATTTTATTCCTTATTTTTTAGAAAAGTATTCAAAATATAGAATTGTCAACATTGATTTACTAACATATGCAGGGGATTTAAGCAATTTAAAGGAAATTGAAGGGCATAAGAATAGTATTTTTATTAAAGGTGATTTAAGGGATAAAGATTTTGTTAAATCATTATTTAAAACTTATGATATTCGACATGTAATTCATTTCGCAGCAGAATCACATGTAGATAACTCAATTAAAAATCCTTTAGTCTTTGCAGAAACAAATGTACTAGGAACTTTAAATTTATTAGAAAGTGCAAGACAGCATTGGATGGATAAACCCTTTAAGTATAAAGAAGGATATATGAGTTCGCGCTTTCATCATATCTCAACTGATGAAGTATATGGTACTTTAAATGAGGAAGGGTATTTTTCTGAAGCGACGCCTTATGCGCCTAATAGTCCGTATAGTGCTAGTAAAGCGGGATCAGATTTATTTGTAAGAAGTTATTTCCATACATATGGGATGAATGTAGTTACTACAAATTGTTCAAATAATTATGGACCAAAACAGCATGATGAAAAGCTTATTCCAACCTTGATTCGTAAGGCCCTTAATGGCGAAAGATTACCTATTTATGGTGATGGTAAAAACGTAAGAGATTGGTTATATGTATTAGATCATTGCCAGGCAATTGATTTGGTATTTCATGAAGGAAGAACTGGTGAAACATATGTAGTTGGTGGAAACAATGAAAAAACAAATATGGAAGTTGCGGAGACAATTTGTCGGATTTTAGATAAAATGTATCCCAAAGAGAAGAGTTATTTTAATCAAATAGAATTTGTTGCTGATCGTCCAGGGCACGACTTCCGTTATGCAATTGATGCTACTAAATTAATGAAAGAGCTTGGATGGAAACCTGAAGAGACTTTTGAAACAGGAATTGAAAAAACGGTTAATTGGTATATAGAAAAATATTTAAAGAATTGAGGTGCGTTTGCATGGAGGCAAAATTATTTGATTTTCCAATCATGAAAGATGAACGAGGCGCATTAATAGCTTTAGAGGAAAATGACACCATCCCCTTTAATATTAAACGAGTTTACTATATTTATGATGTGAAAAGTGAACTTAGAAGAGGGTATCATGCACATAAGGATTTAAAACAGGTTTTGATAGCTATAAGCGGATCTTGTAAGGTTTTATTAGACAACGGCGATCAGAAAAAAGTTTTTGAATTAGATTCTCCTGCTCAGGGACTATATGTTGATAAATTGATTTGGCGAGAAATGTATGATTTTTCAAATGACTGTGTGCTGATGGTTCTAGCTAGTGAACTGTATGATGAGGAAGATTATTTAAGGAACTATGAAGAGTTTTTATCATACACAGGGAGTAAAAGTTATGTGTAATAATAAATATTTTAAGCATGAACAGGCACTTGTAGAATCTGTTGAAATTGGAGATGATACAAGGATTTGGGCTTTCACACATATTTTAGCAGGAGCAAAAATTGGACGAAACTGCAACATTAATGATCATACATTTATTGAAAATGATGTTGTACTTGGAGATAATGTAACAATTAAATCTGGAGTATATATTTGGGATGGTGTGAGGTTGGAAAATAGTGTATTTATAGGTCCTAATGTTACTTTTACAAACGATTTGACACCACGCTCTAAGAGATATCCTGATAGTTTCGAAGCAACGATTGTAGAGGAGTATGCATCTATCGGTGCAAATTCGACTATTATTGCTGGAAATAAAATAGGAAAGTATGCAATGGTTGGAGCGGGTTCTGTAGTAACAAAGGATATTCCACCTTATACATTATGGTATGGAAATCCGGCTGTATTTAAAGGTCACGTATGTGAATGTGGTGAAAAATTAGATTGTAATTATATTTGTTCAGTTTGTAAAAAAGATTTGTCAAAAATAATTAAGGGTGGTGCGTAAAAGGTGATACCATTTTTAGATTTAAAACAAATAAATTTGCAGCATAAAAATGAAATTGAAGAAGCGATGAAGCGTGTATTAGAAAGCGGATGGTATATTCTAGGGAAAGAAGTAACTGAATTCGAAGAAAAATTCGCAGCATACTGTGGTACAAAATATGCTGTTGGTGTGGCAAACGGATTGGATGCTTTAATTTTAATTTTGAGAGCATATGGAATAGGAGAGGGGGATGAAGTCATTGTACCTGCTAATACATATATAGCGAGTATTTTAGCCATTTCCGCAAATGGAGCAACTCCTATTTTAGTTGAACCTCAAGCTGAGACGTTTAATATTAATCCGCAAAAAATTGAGGGAAAAATCTCTTCAAAAACAAAGGCTATTATGGCGGTTCATTTATGCGGACAAGCTGCCAATATGGATGCAATTAATAAAATTGCGGAAAAATATAATTTAAAAGTAATTGAAGATGCAGCTCAAGCACACGGAGCTATTTACAATGGGAAGCGGACCGGTAACTTAGGAGATGCTGCTGGGTTTAGTTTTTATCCAGGTAAAAATTTAGGTGCTCTGGGAGACGGTGGAGCTATTACAACTAATGATAGTGCATTAGTTGTAAAAATTAGAGCTTTACGAAATTATGGTTCGCATGTTAAATATGAAAATTTATTTAAGGGCATGAATAGCCGTTTAGACGAATTACAGGCTGCCATTTTGAATATAAAATTAGGCCATTTGGATAAACAAAATGAACATAGAAGAAAAGTTGCCGAATACTACCTTAATAATATTAAGAACCCTAAGATTGAACTACCTGTAGTAGAAAACTGTGATAGAGAATCTCATGTATGGCATTTATTTGTTGTTAAAACTGGTAAAAGAGCAGACTTACAACAGTTTTTACAAGAAAATGGAGTTCAAACTATGATTCATTACCCTATTCCACCACATAAACAAGAAGCGTATCAAGAGTGGAGCAATTTAAGTTATCCAATTACTGAAAATATCCATGAACAAGTTTTAAGCTTACCAATCTCTCCAGTTATAAGTATGGAAGAAGTAGAAAAAGTTGTTGAGAAAATTAATCAATATTAATTTCGTAGAGAGTAGAATATTATGAACTTATTGAAGACGAGTTTTTTATCTGGGATAGCAACAATAATTAAAATGTTTTCCAATTTAATTATAAATAAAATTATAGCGGTTTATATAGGACCTACTGGAATTGCCTTAATTGGGCAATTCCAAAATATTCTTAATACATTGGTAACGCTTGGATCAGGTGGAGTTACAGCAGGAGTTACAAAATATGTAGCTCAGCATGTAGATAATAATAAGTTAAAAAAACGTTATATAAGTATTAGTCTCTTTATTACTATCTTCTGTTCAATATTTACGGGAATAGTAATTTTTATTTTAAAGGACTGGTTGACATTAAAAGCTTTTTCAGATCTTAAGTATAGAAGCATCTTTATAATACTGAGTGTATCTATTTTATTTATTAGTTTAAATAACTATTTATTAGCTTTATTAAATGGTTTGAAGAAAATCAAAGTATATATTTTAATAAATATTTTAAG
>NZ_JBALMG010000044.1:0-14790 GCF_036963225.1 Bacillus sp. JJ783
TTTAGTTTTCAAAGTTCAATGTCACGTTTCAGCGACTTTTATAATTTAACATTTCGACTTGAATCTGTCAACAACTTTTTTCTTTCGTTCCTGACGACGCTTATTAATTTATCATATTACTAATCGATAAGTCAACGCTTTTTTAAAAAATGCCAAAATAAATTTATCTTGGCATTATATATAACTTAATAATCACTAATGCAGCAACACCTGGCACCCCTAATAAACTTGATACTGTAGCTGTGCCTATGTTAATTGGAATATGAAAATCAAAATATGTCCCTGCAACATTCACAATGAACAGTAACGCTATACCTAAGGTGACATGAAAGAGTGCTTTCCCTATAAAACGTATTGGTTTAGCAGAAACACCAAAAATAAGAAAAATAAAAACCAAAGCAAGAATGCCAACAATAATAATTGTAGAATTCATTTTTTCCTCCTTATGAATGACCTATACATATCCATTTGTATGGGACAAGACAATAAAAAAGAACATCTATCACATAACTCCTATCACTTCATCTTTATAACCTTTAATCAGTAATATTTCTTCTAAGCACTAACAATTAGATACAACTAATTCCATTCCTGCCTTTTCTTTCTCCTCTTTATACCCCAAAAATAAAGTAGCCCTGTTACTCACAAGTAAATCGATAAAAAGCAAAAGGTCCCGCTTTAAAAAGCAGGACCTTTTACCATTGTTCCATTTTCACAGGACGACGTTTTGCTTCTTTTAACAAGAAAAAATATTTCGCCTCTGCTATTTTTAAAGAACAAAGTACATCTTGAGACGGCTCAACACTTTGTTCAACCAGTCTCTTCTGACGTAGCCATTCATTCTTTACCTTTTCTAATAATACAATTAACTTATCGTCATACTCTTTACGCAACTTACCCTTTTTTTGAAAGAACATTTTCCCTTCTCCTCTTATATCTCTCTACGGCCTTCTAAAGCTTTCGATAGTGTTACTTCATCTGCATATTCTAAATCTCCACCAACCGGCAGACCATGTGCAATACGAGTTACTTTAATTCCTGTTGGCTTTAAGAGGCGGGATATGTACATCGCTGTAGCTTCCCCTTCAATATTAGGGTTTGTTGCTAATATCACTTCTTGTACTGTTTCATCTTGTAGTCTCTTTAATAACTGCGGGATATTAATATCCTCTGGTCCAATTCCCTCCATTGGAGAAATGGCACCACGCAAAACATGATATACACCTTGATATTCTTTCATTTTTTCCATCGCAATTACATCTTTCGGCTCTTGTACTACACAAACAACCGATTGATCTCTATGCGAATCGTCACAAATATAACAAGGATCGCGGTCAGTGATATGCCCGCATATAGAACAATACGCTAAATCTCGCTTCGCATTCACAAGTGCTTTTGCAAAACCTAGTACATCATCCTCTTTCATATCTAACACGAAAAACGCCAATCGAACCGCTGTTTTCGGTCCGATTCCTGGCAACTTCATAAAACTATCGATTAATTTTGATATCGGTTCTGGATAATGCATATATCAATATCCTCCTAGAACATTCCACCTGGTAAGTTCATGCCTTTTGTAAATTTGCCCATTGTAGAATTTGAAAGTTCATCAACCTTTTTAAGTGCATCATTCGTTGCAGCTAATACTAAGTCTTGTAACATTTCAATATCTTCTGGATCTACAACTTCTTCTTTAATTTTCACTTCAAGAACTTGCTTATGGCCATTTGTGATAACAGTAACCATTCCGCCACCAGCTGTACCTTCAACTGTTTTTTCGCCAAGCTCTTCTTGTGCCTTCGCCATGTCTTTTTGCATCTTTTGCATTTGTTTCATCATATTATTCATATTTCCCATTCCGCCACGCATCATAATTAATTCCTCCTCATTATTATTACTCTTTTATTTCAATAAGTTCTTGCCCTACTAATTTTACAGCCTCTTCTATAAGAGGATCTTCTTTTTGTTCTGGGCTGTCTTCAGAATCCCCGCCTTCGCGTTGTAAAAAGTCTTCACGAATTTTACCCCATTCACTTTTTGGGATAGCAATCATATTTAACCTTTTACTTAACAATTCAAAAAGAGTTTGTTCCAATGTATCCATCGCTTCTCGATTTTCACTAGCCATTTTGCAATGAATCTCATATTGAAATGCTAACACATAGGTATCATCCGAAGCCGCAACTGGTTCACTATTTTCTAATAAAACAGCAAATGCTACTTTGTTATGTGACTTGAGCCTTCCTAACAATTCGCCCCATACAGCTTTTAACTGTTCTAAATCTTGACGCTTCGCTTGCTTTAACACTTCATTCACACGTCCAACAGGAATTTTCATGCTTCCTGTTCGTACCGGTTTTGGTGTTGCCCGCGTCTCTCTTACTTCCTGCTGCACACCAGCCGGCACGCCATTCTTTTTAACTTGTTCTAACTCTTTCTCCAGCTGCTGCATCCTATTCATAATTGCTTGTAAACGATCTGCGCCGTTTGCTTGCATCATAAACTGCTGACACAATTGCACCATAACAACTTCCAAGAATATTCTTGGATGGTTTGTCCACTTCATCTCCTGTTGTCCCTTACTAAGGGTATGAATAATTTCATAGATTCCTTCCGGTTGCATTTCTTCACTTAACGTACAGAATTGATCATCTACAATTACCCGTTCCAACATATGTTCTAATTGTGGTGAAGTTTGATATAAAAGCATATCACGATAGTAGTAAATGAAATCCTCCATAAAGCGAACTGGATCTTTCCCTTTACTCATCATCTCATCTATAATACGTAACGCTCTTGATACATCATTTTCACGTATACATTCTACCAGGTCACCTAAATATCGCTGAGATACAGATCCCGTTACAGCTAAAACATCTTCGCTCGTCACAGTCTCATCGCTATAAGAAATAGCTTGATCGATAAGACTGAGCGCATCACGCATACCACCTTCAGCGGCACGCGCTACGATTTGTAATGCTTCAGCTTCTACTTGCGTACCCTCATTTGTCACGACTGTCGATAACCTCTCAACGATATCATTTACTGATATCTTTCGAAACTCAAAACGCTGACAACGTGAAATAATTGTAGCTGGAATCTTATGCGGTTCTGTTGTCGCCAGAATAAAAATAACATGCCCTGGCGGCTCTTCTAAAGTTTTCAAAAGCGCATTAAAGGCACCCATAGAAAGCATGTGAACTTCATCAATAATGTATACTTTATATCCTACAGCACTTGGAGCATATTTTACTTTATCTCTTATATCTCGAATTTCATCTACACCGTTATTTGAAGCCGCATCAATTTCTAATACATCTGAAATAGATCCTTGTGTAATTCCTAAACAAGAAGGACATTCATTACAAGGTTCAGCTACCGGGGCGTGTTCACAGTTAATTGCCTTTGCAAATACTTTTGCAATTGTCGTTTTCCCTGTTCCCCTCGGACCAGAAAACAAATAAGCATGTGAAGCTTTCTCTTGAAGAAGGGCATTTTGCAACGTTTTTGTCACGTGCTTTTGACCGACTACATCTTCGAATTTTTGCGGTCTCCATGTTCGGTATAACGCTTGGTATGACACGAAAATACGGCCTCCCTCAAAGGTTATTATCTCATTTATTATAACCCATTCTGTTTATAGATTCCAAAAGTTATTTTCCATACAAAAAACTCACCTTTATATAAAGGTGAGTTTTGTATACATATATAACTGCCGTGCACCTTCTGTCGATTACGTACCATAAGCGTTACTCAAGCAGTTAGCTCGGTTCAGGCACTCCTGCGGCACACGAGAAAACCCGCTTATTGCTGCTTCCTTCCGGACCTGACAAGGTTCACGGGGTCCCGTTGCGCAGGACCCAAACGTCAACACCACTTACTTAAGGCAGGCCTTACAGCAGCATAACCTCGAGAAGGGATTCAGCCTCGCTAGAGCGGATTGCGAGTATAGGGCACCGCTACCTCCCCGCTTAGCACGGCAAAGTTAAAACCAATATTCGGTTGCCTTGGATAAGGCATTATCAGTATAACTTGTTTTTTTACAAAATGCAAATACGTTAGTTATCATTACTTTTCTCTAGTTTTTTCGCTTCTTTTCTTTTCTTACGAAGCTCTCTAAAAAAAATCGTTAACAACGTACCACATTCCTCTTCAAGTACACCAGCCACTACTTCACACTGATGATTAAAACGCTCATCAGTTAAAAGATTCATCAATGTACCTGCACATCCACCTTTTGGATCGCTCGCTCCATATACAACCCGTTTTACACGCGATAAAACAATTCCCCCTGCACACATTGGACAAGGTTCTAATGTTACATATAACGTTGCATCTTCTAAACGCCATGTCCCTAATTTTTTGCAAGCTTCATCAATAGCTAAGAGCTCGGCGTGAGCTATTGATCTCTGTTCAGTTTCTCTTAAGTTATGCGCGACACTAATCACTTCATCATCTAGCACAATTACGGCACCAATTGGTACCTCTTGTATCGCCTCTGCCTTCTTTGCTTCCTCTATTGCTAACTGCATAAAATATATATCTCGCTCCATAATATAGTCCTTTCACCAAAAATAATAAATACACTTTTTCATTTCTTGCAGGTGGGATAACTTTTGCAAATTCAATCCAACCTAAAGAAGAAAGAGAGGGAATTACATATGAAAAATACTGCCTTACTCATTATCGATATGATTAATGATTTTCAATTCTCCCACGGGCCCATCCTGGCACAGAAATGTGAAATTATAAAGAACCCCATTCTACAATTAAAGGACACCATGAAATCATTGGGCTATCCAATAATTTATGTCAATGATCACTATCAACTTTGGAGATCTGATATTAATCAACTTATTACTCATTGTACAAATAAGTATAGTAAAAATATTATCGAGGCCATTGCTCCGCATACTGACGATTACATTTTTATTAAACCACATTACTCTGCTTTTTATGAAACACCTTTGAATTCTTTATTAGGTTATTTAAAAATCGAAAATCTCATTTTAACAGGAATTGCTGGGAACATATGCATCCTTTTTACAGCTAATGATGCCCATATGAGAAATTATACACTTTATGTACCACGGGATTGCATCGCTTCTAATAACGAGCAAGATAATGAACATGCTTTAAAAATAATGGAGGCCACATTAAAGGCAAATATTGTACCGTCATCCCAAATAAAATTTAATTAATACATATCTATTTTCTAACTTTTTATATCAAATTAGTCCGCTCGCTCCCCTCTTGTGCTACAATAATTCTGTTTTGTGTTTTTAGTAGTCACGGTAAATCACTGATTGAAAGGAGGAAACAGCGTGACCGGAGTACCATTTATCACGGTTGAAGGACCAATTGGTGTTGGAAAAACTTCACTTGCGAAGGAACTTTCAACTCACATGCAACTCCACTTACTAAAAGAGATTGTTGATGAAAATCCTTTTTTAGGAAAATTCTATGAAGACATCGACGAATGGAGTTTTCAAACAGAGATGTTCTTTCTTTGTAATAGATACAAACAACTAGAGGATATTAACATAAAGTATTTGAATCAAAGGAAGCCTGTAGTAGCAGATTATCATATATTTAAAAATTTAATTTTTGCATCCCGTACATTAAAAGATTCTCAATATGACAAGTACATGCAAATTTATCGCATTCTTACGCAAGATATGCCCGTACCAAATGTCATCGTTTATTTAACAGCGAGCCTAGAAACATTACAAAAACGAATTGCGATGCGCGGAAGAGAATTCGAAAAAAATATGGATCCAAATTACTTACTACAGCTTACAAAAGATTACGAAACAGCAATGGATGCTTTCAAAAAGGACCATCCGGATATTCCGGTATTAAAATTTAATGGAGACGATATGGATTTTGTAAGAAATCCTGATGATTTAAATGTCATCTTATCCGCTCTTCAAAATACTCTCTTGAAGGAGTCGAAATAACAATGAATTTAAGGCAAAAATATGATATACCAAATGATGCAGTTATCACTATTGCTGGAACAGTAGGTGTCGGTAAATCCACTATGACAACTGCATTAGCTAACGCTTTAGGTTATCGTACATCTTTTGAAAAAGTAGATTCCAATCCATATTTGGACAAGTTCTATGCTGATTTCACACGCTGGAGCTTTCACTTACAAGTGTACTTTTTAGCAGAACGATTTAAAGAACAAAAAAGAATTTTCGAATATGGTGGCGGTTTTGTTCAAGACCGTTCTATCTATGAGGACACTGGTATTTTCGCAAAGATGCATCACGAAAAAGGTACAATGACTGAAACTGATTATGAAACATACAAAGGTTTATTTGATGCTATGGTCATGACTCCTTACTTCCCTCATCCAGACTTATTAATTTACCTGGAAGGTTCGTTTGATGATATTGTCGATCGTATTCAAGAACGAGGACGTCCAATGGAGCAGCAAACACCAATTGAGTATTGGAAAGAGATGCATGGACGTTACGATAACTGGATTAATAACTTTAATTCATGCCCTATTTTACGATTAAACATTAATGAATACGATATTTTAAAAGATGGCGATTCAATCGAACCAATCATTAAAAAAATTGGACATTTTTTAAAACAAACACGTAAACTTGTAAAATAAAAAACCCGTGCATATGCACGGGTTTTCCTATGAAATTACTTTTTCTTTTTCGTTGGAGCAATAATTTCACTCTCTGGCTTTCCAGCATTAATACGCTGACGAACAGTACTCGTACTAATATCATATGTTTCAGCAATCTCTTTAACGGTCATTTCTTTCCCATTAATTACTGCTGTTAGTAATTTCCCTGTACGTTTTGGAGTTACTTCTTTTTGCACAGCTGGTTTTTCAGCTTCTTTTGGCACCTCTACTTTTTTTGCAACCTGTTTCACATCACAAGTGCAACCACAAAGTTTACGGAATGTATCATCACTTATAATGCGCGACACATTTGCACCACTGTTTAAAATTCTATTGTTCTTACAGACAGGACATTGTACATAATATAAAGTTTTTCCATCTAAAGGAAACGTTTGTATAATAAGATCCATGTTAACTCCTTTCATATCTATGAAGATAATCATCGGAATATGAGTGTGTAATAAGGACACTACATCCTTATATCATACTTTATGATTGGTTTTAAAATAAAAACTCGTTACGTGTTGGTAACGAGTTCTCCAATCTCCACTTATATGCGCTGTTGTCAATTATATCTGGAGGAGGTAGAGGGATTCGAACCCCCGCGCGACTCTCGCCGCCTGTCGGTTTTCAAGACCGATCCCTTCAGCCAGACTTGGGTATACCTCCATATTGACATCAAATATAATATCAAAAGAAAAACAGTTAGTCAACCCTACTATAATAAATTATGAGGAAAGGAAAATTTTATTTTCCCTCTCCTTTATGACACTGCTGACAACGCCCATAATTACCAATCACTCATACCGATGAATGTTTTAACTTATTTAATAACTGTTTTTCCTCCCATATAAGGGCGAAGAACTTCTGGAATTATAATTGTACCATCTTCTTGTTGGTAGTTCTCTAAAATAGCTGCCACTGTACGTCCAATTGCAAGACCAGATCCATTTAGTGTATGAACATGTTCCGGTTTGCCATTTGGCTCACGGCGGAAACGGATATTCGCACGTCTCGCTTGGAAGGCCTCAAAATTACTACAAGAAGAAATTTCACGATATGTGCCATAGCTTGGAATCCATACTTCAATATCGTATTTCTTCGCTGCTGTAAATCCTAAATCTCCTGTGCACATGCTCATAACGCGATATGGCAACTCTAATAATTGTAACACGCGTTCTGCATCATTTGTTAATTTTTCTAACTCTTCATAAGAATCTTCTGGTTTTACGAACTTCACAAGCTCCACTTTATTAAACTGATGCTGACGGATTAAACCACGTGTATCACGACCAGCTGAACCTGCTTCAGAACGGAAACATGAGCTAAATGCCGCATATCGTATAGGCAATTGCTCTTTACTTAAAATCTCATCACGATGCATATTCGTTACAGGTACTTCAGCTGTTGGAATTAAGAAGTAATCCTCACTTTCAATACGGAATGCATCTTCTTCAAACTTCGGAAGTTGTCCTGTTCCTGTCATACTTGCACGGTTTACCATATACGGAGGTAATACTTCTTCATATCCATGCTCGTCAGTATGAAGATCAAGCATAAAGCTAATTAAAGCACGCTCTAATCTTGCACCAGCACCTTTGTAAAATACGAAGCGGCTTCCTGTTACTTTCCCCGCACGTTCAAAATCTAAAATTCCTAAATCAGTAGCAAGATCCCAATGTGGTTTTGGTTCATAAGTAAATTCTTTCACTTCTCCCCAAGTACGTGCTACTACATTATCATCCTCTGTTTCGCCAACTGGAGCAGATTCATGAGGGATATTCGGAATAGATAACATTAATCTTTCTAAGTCTTCTTCAACTGTACGAAGTTCATTATCAAGATCTTTTACTTTCTCCCCAACTTCACGCATTTCTAGAATTAGAGCTTCCGCATCTTTCTTTTCACGCTTCAATACAGAGATTTGTTGAGATACTTCGTTACGTTTACTTTTTAGTTCCTCTGTTTGAACAAGTAACTCTCTTCTTCTCGTATCCAGTTCTTCAAAGCGACCAAAATCAGTTAAATCTTCGCCTCTATGCTGTAATTTTGCCTTTACTTCTTCAAAATTTGTACGTAAAAATTTAATATCAAGCATTATATACTCCTCCTTTTATTTCATAAAACACAAAAAACTCCCGTCCCTATATAAAGGGACGGGAGTTAACCCGCGTTGCCACCCTAGTTGAAAGCATTACTACTTTCCTCTCAAGTAGAAATAACGGCTCTTCACCGGGAATGCTTACTAATCAAAAGATATTCCACATTCCATTCCAGGATGGATTCACAAACTGTTTCTATCGATTTCCACCAACCATCGACTCTCTATAAGAAACAACATTTGTTACTACTTCCTATCAACACGCTTATTTTATAAAATTGTTATCATCAATTTACTATAATCTTATACAAGTTGCAAGTTACTTATACAACTTTTTTCATTTTCGCTTCTTTTACCATTTCTACAAAGTATGCTGTCACACGATGATCATCCGTTAATTCTGGATGGAATGACGCAGCTAAAAACTGATCTTGTCTTACTGCTACCATTCGATCTCCATGTGTAGAAAGTACTTCAACATCATCAGCTACATTTACAACATACGGAGCACGGATAAATACACCAATAAAGTCCTCTCCCACACCTTTCATTGAAAGTGCAGCTTCAAAACTATCCTTTTGGCGTCCGAACGCATTGCGCTCAACCGTAATATCCATAGCACCAATATGTGCTTCTTCATAGCCAATAAGTGTTTTCGCAAGAAGAATCATACCTGCACATGTACCAAACATTGGTTTACCAGACTTCGCAAATGTACGAAGAGGCTCCATGAAAGCATATTTGTCAATAAGACGGCGCATTGTTGTACTTTCACCGCCTGGTAAAATAAGACCATCAATCTCTTCAAGTTGTTCTATACGCTTTACAACAACAGCTTCTGCACCACTTGCCTCAACTGATTTTACATGCTCACGAACTGCACCTTGAAGACCTAGCACACCGATTTTCACCATTTTAAAGATCTCCTTTAATTACCATCCACGCTCTTGCATGCGTTGTTCTGGTAATAACGTTGAAATTTCGACACCTTTCATTGCATTACCTAATCCTTTAGAAAGGCTTGCAATTAGTTCGTAATCTTCATAATGAGTCGTTGCTTCAACGATTGCACGTGCAAATTTCTCTGGGTTCTCTGATTTGAAGATACCAGATCCAACAAATACACCATCAGCACCAAGTTGCATCATTAACGCTGCATCTGCTGGTGTTGCTACACCACCTGCTGCAAAGTTTACAACTGGTAGGCGACCAAGGCGTTTAATTTCAAGTAGTACTTCATAAGGAGCACCAGTATTTTTTGCATATGTCATTAACTCATCTTCACGTAGATTTGCAACTTGACGGATTTCTGCATTGACTTGGCGCATATGACGCACTGCCTCTACAATGTTTCCTGTTCCTGGTTCACCTTTTGTACGAAGCATAGATGCACCTTCTGCAATACGACGTGCAGCTTCTCCGATATCGCGGCAACCACACACAAACGGAACTGTGTAATCACGTTTATTTAAATGGTATACTTCATCAGCAGGAGTTAATACTTCACTCTCATCGATATAGTCTACCCCTAATGATTCTAATACACGTGCTTCTACAAGGTGACCGATACGGCATTTTGCCATAACCGGAATTGATACAGCACCCATAACTTCTTCAACAATTGTTGGATCTGCCATACGAGAAACGCCACCTGCTGCACGAATATCTGCAGGTACACGCTCTAATGCCATAACAGCAACTGCACCTGCCTCTTCTGCAATCCTTGCTTGCTCGGCGTTAACTACGTCCATAATAACGCCGCCTTTTTGCATTTCTGCCATTCCACGTTTTACACGTTCTGTCCCTGTTACATTTGTCATGTACAAAAACCCCCCTAGGTGAATTGCTTTCCCCCGTTAAAGAAGAAAATTAAGAATACTCTTACATTCTACCACTAACTATCTGATGCTTGTCCACTACTTTTTCATAAAGTCGGTATGAAAAATAGGAATAAGAAAAAGCTCCTACAATGAGGAGCTTTTAAAACCAACCTTTTACTGTATCAACAGCACTATTCCACATACCACTAAAGAAAGAACCAATTCCGCGCATAGAACGTGTGAACCAGCCTGCCTCTTCTACTTCAGATTTTGTTATAAGGTCTACTTGTAATGATTTTCCTGATAAAAATCCAGGATCATTACTATCTTTAGACGTTACAACCATTTGGCCAAGTGTAACTCCCTTTTTCATAGGTGCCTCTTGTCCCTTATTTCCTTCTTTAAATTCTGTTTTATAAACGTCTTTACTTCCCTTTGGCACCGGAAGTGAAACAGCTTGCTTCGTTTGAACTGCTACATCTTTATCTTTCGCATTTTCAACTCTTACTGTTTCTTTTCCTTTAACCGAAGAACCTTTTTCATACATTTTCTTCATTTCAAAGTTAGCAAAGCCATAATCATATAATTTCTTTGTCTCATCAAATCTTGCCGTGTGAGATTTTGTTTTAATAACTACAGAAATGAAACGCATACCATTTCTTTCAATCGTACCAGTGAAACAATCTCCTGCTTCTGGAGTTGATCCTGTTTTCAGACCATCTACGCCTTCGTATTCCTTAATTAGCCCTTTTAACATCCAGTTCCAGTTAGGCATTTCGATCCGATCCGGAGTACCTTCACGGAATACTTTTTTTGAAATTTTTGCTATGTCTAATGTTTTAGGGAAATCTTGAATAAGACGTTGTGCTAAAATTGCTACATCTCTCGCAGACATTTTATTTTCTTCATCTGGAGTTGTCCCTTCAGGATGGTGTCCTTTTAAATCTTTGTTCGTTAAGCCCGTAGAATTTACAAACTTATAATTTTTTAATCCAAACTCTTTCGATTTATCATTCATCATTTTTACAAAGTCTACTTCTTTTCCAGCAACTGCTTCAGCTAACGCTATCGTTGCACCATTAGCAGAATAAATTGCCATTGCTTCGTATAGCTCTTTTACTGTATAAGATTCACCATTTCGTAGAGGCACGTTCGATAATGAACGATCTTGCGAAATGTTATACGCATATTCGGAAACCTTAACTTTTTGATCCCATTTTAGTTTCCCTTTCGCAATAGCCTCGTTCACTAGGTATTCACTCATCATTTTTGTCATACTAGCAATTGATAATAACTCATCTGCATTTTTTTGATATAAAATCTTCCCAGAATTCGCTTCTACTAAAATTGCCGCACCTGCTTCAATGTTTAAAGCGGCTCCTGTTTCTGCTGATGCATTGCTATATGGTACAAGCATGCTACAAGCTATTGTAAGCACTGTTACCAACGCAATGAATCTTTTGCAAAACATACCTTTCACTTTTGCTACCCCCAATATCTATGTACTCACATAACCGTTATTCTAACATAATCAAAAAAAAATAGACAGAGATATCAAATCTCTGTCTATTTGTATATAAGACATTATAATGAGTAGTTTGGAGCCTCTTTTGTAATCTGTACGTGATGAGGATGGCTTTCACGTAAACCTGCACCTGACATACGAATGAACTGTGCATTCTCACGTAAGAATTCTAAATTCTGCGCTCCGCAATATCCCATACCTGCACGTAATCCACCAACTAATTGATGAACTGTATCTGCTAAAGGTCCTTTATATGGTACGCGTCCTTCAATACCTTCAGGAACAAGTTTTTTGTTTCCTTCTTGGAAGTAACGATCTTTACTTCCTTTTTCCATCGCTCCAACAGAACCCATACCACGATATACTTTAAATTGGCGACCTTGGTAAATTTCAGTTTCTCCAGGGCTTTCAGCAACACCAGCAAACATACTACCTAGCATAACAACGTGTGCTCCTGCTGCTAAAGCTTTAACCATATCACCAGAGTACTTAACACCGCCATCAGCAATAACTGGAATACCGTGTTTACGAGCTTCTGTTGCACAATCATAAACTGCTGTTAATTGTGGTACACCAACACCAGCTACAACACGCGTTGTACAAATAGAACCTGGTCCAATACCAACTTTAACTACGTTTGCACCAGCCTCAATTAATGCTTTCGTTGCTTCAGCTGTAGCAACATTTCCAGCGATAATATTTAGTGCTGGATATTTCGCACGAACTTCTTTTACCTTTTCAATAACACCTTTAGAATGCCCATGAGCTGTATCAAGTACAATTGCATCTACGCTAGCTTTTACTAATGCATCGATACGAAGCATAGCATCCGCCGTTACACCAACAGCTGCTCCAACTAATAAGCGTCCTTGCTTATCTTTAGCAGAGTTTGGGAATTCAATTACTTTTTCAATATCTTTTATTGTAATAAGCCCTTGTAATACACCGTTATTATCAACAAGAGGGAGCTTTTCAATTTTATACTTTTGTAGGATCTTTTCAGCTTCTTCCAGTGTAGTACCAACTGGAGCTGTAATTAACTGTTCTTTTGTCATTACGTCAGAAATTTTGATTGAGTAGTCTTGGATGAAACGCATATCACGGTTTGTAATAATACCAACTAATTTTCGCTCATCTAAATTATTTACAACTGGTACACCTGAGATACGATATTTTCCCATAAGATGTTCTGCATCATATACTTGATGTTCTGGAGTTAAGAAGAAAGGATCTGAAATAACGCCGCTTTCAGAGCGCTTTACTTTATCAACTTGCTCTGCTTGTTGCTCAATAGACATATTCTTATGAATAATTCCTAAACCGCCTTGGCGAGCCATTGCAATAGCCATGTCAGCTTCTGTTACTGTATCCATTCCTGCACTAATTAACGGGATGTTTAGCTGTAAGCTTTCAGATAAAACTGTTTTAACACTTACTTCTCTTGGTAATATATCTGACCTCGCTGGTACAAGTAATACATCATCAAAAGTCAAACCTTCTTTAACAAATTTAGATTCCCACATAATTGTTCCCCCCATGATACCAGAAATTATTATTAGTAGCTTATCAATTGGTTAAAATACTGTCAAGGACGTATATATATGTTAGAATTTTTAGACAATAAAAGGAGCGTAATATATGCATCAAACACATTGTACTTGGCAGCAATTAAGTTTCTTTTTTTCATCTCAAAATGTACAACGTTATCTTGCCCGTTGTTATGAAAAATCCTCCATACAAGATGCTGAAAAAAAAAGTTTTGAAAACTGTTATCCCTTTATTTACTACTTAGAACACGGGAAAAATTATTATGAATTATATAAGATGGCCCCCTTTTCGATTCAGCCAATGTTGTTATTTTATGGAATTAGCCAACTGTTTAAAGCTTGCTTGTTAACTATTGATCCTAACTACCCAGAATCAACTACTGTTTTAGCTCATGGCGTTACAACTCGTAAACGAAAAAAACAGGGGTATCAATTTTTAGAAGATGAGGTGAAAATACAGAAAAACGGATTGTTTACTCACGTTGCAGAACAACTGTTTCACATGAAACACTTAGAAGCGGAGAAATTTAATATGTTAGAGCTAATGGGGAATATTCCTGAATTACAAAATTTGTTGCGCTATAGTCAAAAAGTATCAACTTTATATAAGATCGATTCAACAAATAAAAATGAGCTCTCCTTTTCAGTCAATATATTAGATCGATTACATATGACTAAAGAGCGATTTTCTCGTTACATCGAAACAACTTGTAAGCATTTATCAATACAACACGTACCTGAGAAAAATAATGAATTAAATTTGTTTTTTTCGGCACCTATTCAATCATGGAATCCTATGTATAGTACACCTTTATACTACGAGCATCTTACTGACACTTATTATTTACCACTTACAACCGAACCTAGAAACTCTAAACCAGTGTTGCCTGAGCTCCTTGTTCACTATTTATTGCTCTATAATTTAAGCATGATTTCTAGGTACGAAACAGATTGGTGGTATGACTTACTTGGAAGCTATGGCTCTGAAGATTATCCATTTATTTATCAGTTTCTCAATATTTCTGCTCAAAAAATCCCTTACTATATTTCAACATTTTTACTAACAGAACCGGGCCTATTTCATGGGAAATAAAAAAACACAAGTCAAAAGACTTGTGTTTTTAGCTTGCTTGGCGACGTCCTAC
>NZ_JBALMG010000045.1:0-3762 GCF_036963225.1 Bacillus sp. JJ783
TGGGCAACGCCCAAGGTTTGGTTTTGCCACGTTTAAACGTGGCTCGGCAATGCCGACAAGCGTCGCAGACCCCTATCTATTTTGATGCGTAGTGTCAAAATAAGTATAGGGTTACTCTAATTGACTCCATTTCGTCGCTTTGCTAGACTTATGGTATCAATTAATCTAGGGAAAGTGGTGGCATTTTATGTTGGGGTCTATCTCATTTAATCAATCTCACCAAAGTTCATTGAGCCACAATAACAGAGAAAATATTCATGGAAATCCTGGTATAGATCCATCCAGGTCAGAGGAGAATATTTACTTTGTTCAAAAGGACATCCGAAGTGTATACAAGGATATCTTTCAAGAAGCAGTGGACAAGTATAACGAGAAACAAAAACGGAATGACCGTAAGATTGATGACTACTATGACAAAATACATAAAGACGATAAGACACATGAGCAACGAGAATTGGTTGTAGCGATTGGGGAAGGTAAAGACGACCCAATGTATAGAGGGGCGAAAAAAGAAGCACTGAAGCGCTATGCTGAAGCGTTTCAAGAGCGAAATCCAAATCTAGTAGTTTATAACATGGTTTTACATGATGATGAAGCTAATCCGCATTTACATATTAACTATGTACCGAATTTCGAAAGTAGTCGAGGATTAACGAGGCGTGTCGGAATGGATAGAGCCTTACAACAACAAGGTGTAGAAGGAACGGGAAGAAAGTTAATTGCACATTGGAGAGAATTAGAAACGGCCTATATTGAGCAATTAGCGAAAGAACACCTCCCGAATTTTGAACGTGCCAATGTAGGTTCACATAAATACATGAAAGTCCGTCAATACAAGGAATATGCAGAAACAAAATCACTTGTTGAGAATCAAGTACAAGAAAAAGAAACGCAGTTACAAACGATTGATCATCATTTAAAAAATGTTGAAGAGAAAACAAATGAATTACAAGTAGCGAAAAAGGGTTTGGAAAGTGATGTCGTTGATAACTACAAAGAATTAGAGATAGTGAAACAAAAAGTAGAGAGTGAAAGTGAAAAGCTGCAGCTAATTGGTCAGCGTCATGTAGAATTAGAAAAAAGAGTAAAACAAATGCAAAAAGAATTAGATAGTGCTACGGATCAAGTACCAAATGAACCTGTTGTGATTCCGTTTTTGCGTAGAGAAGTAATAACACAAGTACAGGATAAAATGATTGGGAAAGCTGAAATCACGAAGAAACAGACAAGAAATTATGTGTTATCACCAGAACAATATCAAGAATTTACAAAACAAGTGAATGCAGCGGTTACTATTAAAAAGGATTATGAGAGTTTGAAAAAGACAGATTTTGTGAAAGAGAATGAGAGTTTAAAAGTGTATGCAGAGGGATGGATGGAAGATAATCGAACATTGAAAGAAGAAAGAAATCAGTTGCAAAAAGAAGTTGGTGTATTAAATAGAGAAATCAGCTCATTAAAAGCTCATATAAAGGGTTTACAGACGAATATAAGAGTTTTGTATGTACAAACGAAAAAAGTTTTTAAAGAGCAATTTAAGGCGTTTAGAGGGCTTATTAAAAATGAATTGGGTAGCAAGGGAATAGATAATCAATTTGAACGTGAACATAAGAGAGAAATCAGCAGACATCGAGATTTTGATAGAGAAAGATAGGAGTGATAATGATGAAAGCATTGAATTGCATGAGTTTGAAGAAGAAAAAGAGGGTTGAATGTTGTGTTTTTGCAAGAGACGGAAAGTTTTAACAAGGTGTTTCATGTTACTATAGAGAAAGACGTATAAACGAGAAAAACCGCTCTAGCTTTGGACGGCGAGACGGTTTTTCATAATAAGGTTGGAATCAACCATTTATATATTCTATATACATTCTAACATATAAAAGTTGATTCCTTCCACTAAGGGAGAGAATTATTTTATGACAAAAGTTGTAGATTTTGGACAAGCTGAAAAAAAAGCGAAAATAAGAGATAGTAAGATTGATAGTATTTATGACCAGTTGCAAGCAGGTGGTTACTCGGAAGAAGAAAAAATAATGCTTTTGCAGTTGTTAAGTAAGGCGACTGGTGGGGAAGAATATTTCATTGGTAAAAAGAAAAAGCCTACGGATAGGGTGAAGTTTGTGCAAATGATTACGGATAATTATAATTACTTAGCAAAAATAAACTATCTTACAAATGCTGAAAAGGCTTTTCTAATGGATTTAGTGCCTTATGTAGAATTTAAAACGAATATTCTTGTAGAACGAGCAAATGAGGAAAATGAATTTGATTCAGACAATGCTACACCTAGTTATTTAGCAAAAGAATTGAAGAGAGATCGTTCAAGGGTTTCAATGATGATGAATTCTTTAATGGAAAAAGGAGTATTGGCGGTTGCGGAATCTGGAATGACAACAGAAGATGGACGTATTTGTACGAGTCGTACTTGGTTTATAAATCCTAACATTATGTGCTGTTCTCCAAAAGATGGAGTAGACAAAGCTACACAAAGAATTTTTAAGAAGTCTCTTAAAAATTTTGTTGCTGAAGATGGTAAAAAACATAAATTACCAGTCTATTTATTTTAGGAATGAGAAGAAATGATGTCATTGACATCTTTTTTTTTATGTGTTTTTCCATTTTTTAGGTGTTGCTTTTTTGCAACACAGGTGTTGCTTTTTTGCAACACCCTATACCTTATAAAGCCTTGCTATTACTGACTTTCTTCACTTTGCTCTTCTCACTCTTATATATAGGGCTAAAAGTTCCGCAAGGAACGGGTCGTATTTTTGAGAAGAACACTCAAAAATCTCCACCCTCTCTATAAAAAAAACGGTTCGTTCATCCTCACCTAAAGGCTAACGCCTTTTATTTTTTATAGAGTCCTTGCAAAACTTTTTTCGGCTCGTATGCTTTTCTCGCCAAGCCGACAGACAAAAAGCAAAGCAATGGTTCTCGACTTGGACTAGCAAGTATACGAGCCGAACCGCTTAAATCATTCGTCCCAAGATAGTTCTTATTTTAAAAATAGATACGTAATACGTGGGGGTTCGTCCCCACACGACGAGCCAGCGCTCTAGCCAAAAAGCAAATTTCAAACCAAAAGATCAGAACAAAACTACGTTAAGTAAAAAAACAAGCTGTCCTTATGGACAGCTTGTTTACATAATTTTCGTTATTGGAAGTTGATATATGTAATTTATTTACAAAAAAATTTTCACTATTAGACTGGAATTATGCCTTCTAACTCAGTAATTTTCTCACTAATTAATTGCTCTATTTTTATTATAAAATCATCAATTTGATTAAGTTCCGTAAGAATAAACAGATTTGAACGCATCCAATAAGGTTTTGATTGCTTATTGTCAGTTACTATCTCAATACCTACAATTCCTTTTTTATCATGTAAGAAGAATCTTATAAATAAAAAATGAGTTACATTGTCTATATCTTCACCTGAAACCCATTGAAATTCATGTAGTTTAAAAGTGGAAAACTTGATTATTCCCTCTTTTAAATCTTCGAGTTCTTTATTGGTGGTATATATGTTAATGTTCGCAGTGCTATAAAATCCTGTAAAGTCAAAATTTAATTCAAAAAAATCGGTATCTTCCCATATCTTTTTTATTTTTATATTTGGTTCAGGCATTGTGGTCTATCCTCCCATAAATTGCACTTTCCACTTGAAAATATTATAACAAGTTTTACTTAACAAAACGGCTCCGTTAAATAAGTAAAAAACAATGTATATTTTATACATGCTTGGTTAACATAACGTCCTAT
>NZ_JBALMG010000046.1:0-7961 GCF_036963225.1 Bacillus sp. JJ783
TGGGCAACGCCCAAGGTTTTGTTTTGCCACGTAGCAAGTGGCTCGGCAGAGCCGAAGAGCGTCGCAGACCCCTATCTGTTTTGATGCGAAAGCGTCAAAACACGTATAGGGTTACTCTAATTGACTCCATTTCGTCGCTTTGCTAGACTTATGGTATCAATTAATCTAGGGGAAGTGGTGGCATTTTATGTTGGGGTCTATCTCATTTAATCAATCTCACCAAAGTTCATTGAGCCACAATAACAGAGAAAACATGCATGGAAATCCTGGTATAGATCTATCCAGGTCAGAGGAGAATATTTACTTTGTTCAAAAGGACATCCGAAGTGTATACAAGGATATCTTTCAAAAAGCGTTGGACAAGTATAACGAGAAACAAAAACGGAATGACCGTAAGATTGATGATTACTATGACAAAATACATAAAGACGATAAGACGCATGAGCAACGAGAACTCGTTGTAGCGATTGGGGAAGGTAAAGACGACCCAATGTATAGAGAGGCGAAAAAAGAAGCACTGAAGCGCTATGCTGAGGCGTTTCAAGAGCGAAATCCAAATCTAGTAGTTTATAACATGGTTTTACATGATGATGAAGCCAATCCACATTTACATATTAACTATGTACCAAATTTCGAAAGTAGTCGAGGATTAACGAGGCGTGTCGGAATGGATAGAGCTTTGCAACAACAAGGTGTAGAAGGAACGGGAAGAAAGTTAATTGCACATTGGAGAGAATTAGAAACGGCCTATATTGAGCAATTAGCGAAAGAACACATTCCGAATTTTGAACGTGCCAATGTAGGTTCACATAAATACATGAAAGTCCGTCAATACAAGGAATATGCAGAAACAAAATCAATTGTTGAGAATCAAGTACAAGAAAAAGAAACGCAGTTACAAACGATTGACCATCATTTAAAAAATGTTGAAGAGAAAACAAACGAATTACAAGTAGCGAAAAAGAGTTTGGAAAGTGATGTCGTTGATAAGTACAAAGAATTAGAGATAGTGAAACAAGAAGTAGAGAGTGAAAGTGAAAAGCTACAGCTAATTGGCCAGCGTCATGTAGAGTTAGAAAAAAGAGTAAAACAAATGCAAAAAGAATTAGATAGTGCTACAGATCAAGTGCCAAATGAACCTGTTAAAATTCCATTTTTACGTAAAGAAGTAGTAGTAGAAGTACAGGATAAAATGTTTGGAAAAGCTGAGATCACGAAAAAACAGACAAGAAATTATGTGTTATCACCAGAACAATATCAAGAAGTAACAAAGCAAGTGAATGCAGCTGTCATTATTAAAAAAGATTATGAGCGTTTGAGAGAAACAGATTTTGTGAAAGAGAATGTA
The DNA here is from genome assembly GCF_036963225.1 of Bacillus sp. JJ783. Taxonomy (NCBI): domain Bacteria; kingdom Bacillati; phylum Bacillota; class Bacilli; order Caryophanales; family Bacillaceae; genus Bacillus; species Bacillus sp. JJ783. The sequence continues at coordinate 1,349 of NZ_JBALMG010000046.1, forward strand.
AGTTTAAAAGTTCATGCAGAGGGATGGATGAAAGAGAATCGAACGTTGAAACAAGAAAAAAGTCAGTTACAAAAAGAAGTTGGTGTATTAAATAGAGAAATAAGCTCGTTAAAGGTTCATATAAAGGATTTACAGGCAAACATAAGGGTTTTATATCAACAGACAAAAAAAGTCTTTAAAGAGAAATTTAAGGCGTTTAGGGGGCTTATTAAAGAAAATTTGGATAGAAAGGGAATTAATAATTATTTTGAGAATGAACATAAGAAAGAAATTAATAAACCTAGGGGATTTGATATGGAACGGTAAACCAGGTTATTGAAAACGTGATAGAATGAAAAAAAGAGCCATGCGGGAACATGACTCTTTTCATAGGGTATTCTACGAAAATACCTAGAATTCAATTATCTGATTATAGATTATCATAATTTGATTTATAATCAAATAGCAAAAAATAGGTGTTTTTGTTGATTCCCTCAATTAAGGAGGAATTAACTTAGATATGACAAAAAAAATTATTGATTTTGGACAAGCTGACAAAAAGGCAAAAGAAAGAGATAGTAAAATTAATAGCATTTATGAAAAGCTTGAAGGTAGTGGTGGACTTTCTGAAGAAGAAAGAGTCATTATGCTACAAGTATTAAGTAAAATGTCTGGTGGAGAAGAGTATTTTATAGGGAAGAAGAAAAAACCTACAGATCGGGTGAGATTTGTCCAAATGATTACAGAGAATATTGATTATTTATGTGAAATTGGCTATTTAACTCAACCAGAAAAGGCATTTTTATTTGATATTTCAAGATTTCTAGAATTTAAATCAAATGTCATTGTTGAAAAAAATGAAGAAGATGATATAAAACCGAATACGGCATCTCCTAGTTATTTAGCTAAGAAATTAGGGAAAACAAGGACTTCTATTTCAAAAATAATGAATGAATTGCTTGAAAAAGGGGTTTTAGGAGTTGCAGAAACAGGTGTAATAACTGAAGATGGAAGGACTTGTTCAGCAAGAACTTGGTTTGTTAACCCCAATATATTATGTAATTCACCTAAAGATGATATTGATAGAGCAACTCAACAAATTTTTTCAAAAGCGCTACGCAATATCAAAATTGAAGGTAATAAGAAAAAACATAAACTACCAATTTATTTATTTTAGATGTCGATTTTATATTGACATCTTTTTTTATGTGTGTTTTTACATTTTTTAGGTGTTAAAAAAAATTAACACAGGTGTTAAAAAAAATTAACACCTCATGTCTTATAAACCCTTGATATTACTGACTTTCTTTACTTTGCTCTTCTCACTCTTATATATAGGGCTAAAAGTTCCGCAAGGAACAGGTAGTATTTTTGAGCAAATAACGCTCAAAAATCTCCACCTTCAGAAAAAGAAAAGTCGGTTCGTTAATCCTCACCTAAAGGCTATTGCCTTTTCTTTTTTTTTGTCCTTGCGGAACTTTTTTCGGCTGATTTTTAGCTTTCGCCAAGCCGAACAGACCAAAAACGGGGTTAAGTTGCTCGACTTGGATCAGCAATTGTACCAGCCGAACCGCCTGTTCTTCCGCTCAAGGGATTCTTCTTTTTCTATATGGAATCAACGCTATGTGGGGGTTCGCCCCCACACGACGAGCCAGCACTCACACCCAAAAACAGGGGAAAATAGCATGATAAAACATTTTTACACTCTAGAATTACACTATTATAAAGAAATTTGGTAGTCTTTAATTAGCCTTTAACTTAACCTTAAATTTAAGGGAGATGTATAGATGAACCTCGGTAAACAGATACAATATTTTCGTAAACGGGATAATATGTCTCAAGAAAAGCTAGCAGAAAAAATTCATGTTTCCAGACAATCTATTTCTAACTGAGAAAATGAAAGAAACTATCCAGATATTCATAATTTATTAATGATGAGTATTCTTTTTAATGTCTCCCTAGATGATTTAGTTAAAGGAGATGTAAAAATCATGAAAGAAAAACTTCAAAAATCAATTTTCCTTAAGTGGAGTTATATCATGTTAGTATTAATGATTATACTTCCTATTTCTCTTGTACCTGTATGTTACTTTTTTGGTTATTATGGTTTTATAACACTTTTGGTACTTTCTATTTTTCTTATGTTTGCATCATTGAAAGTTGAAAATATAAAGAAAGAGCATAATTTAAAAACTTATCGTGAAATAGTTGATTTTATAGAGGGAAAACCTGTAAGTAAAATAAAGGTTGATAAAAAAAATAAATTATTAAAAACAAGTTTGATTCTTTCAATTCCTTTAATCAGTTATATTCTGGTTTATTTAGGAATGACTGCGTTTGGAATATAATTTAGAAACATTGTTTTTAGAAAACTATTAAAAGTCCTCCAGATTGTTTAACTGGAGGACTTTTCTGTTTACATAATTTACGTTATCAGCAGTCAATCTAAAAAACTAGAAAAGCCTCTTCAGAGGATTTGAAAGGGCTTTTAGTTCATGTTCCATTACTAAACAGACTCTAATAACCAATAGAAAATCTGTTTTTTCTATTCTTTTTAAAGATTTTAGCTTAATTTTTTAATATTTAGTGCTGCGCCACTTTCAACTAAATTACAAAGAGCTAGAGAACGTCCACCAAGACTTGTATTTCTTAATGAAAAAGTTGAGTTAGTTGGTACTCTTAAAATAGCTGTTCCTGAAAATTGGTCACATGCTTCTTCAGTGCTAGTTATTGTTCCAAAAGATGTTTGGAAATTAGGAACTGGCGCTCCATTTAGGATAGCAGTTACTTGTTGTTCTGAACTTATGCCTGTTATATCATCGGTTGTAATTACATAGTTAATTTCATAATCTCCAGCTACTGGAATGAATACCGTAGTAGGGGAAAGTAAGACAATTCCTCCTGCGGTAGCTACACTTTGGTTGTTAAATGGAATGTCTTGTCCATTAGATATCGTAACAAATGTATTTTGCCAGAAGTTACGATAAGCTGGTGAAAAAGCTGGAATCGAGGGAACAGCAGGTGGAATTGCAGGGAAAAATCTACCACAGCATCCCTTCGTTTTTGAAAAATATGAGTTCAAAATAATTCACCCCCTTTTTTTGAGACTTAATATAATTATTTATATTCAAATTAAGTAATTTAGCTTGTATATTTGTCCAATAAAACTTACGATGCATATCCTATACATGTTCAGTTAACATAACGTCCTATTATCGGTAGCAAATATTTTGATAGAATCTTTGTTTTTATAAGGTTTCTTATTTTTACACTTGTCCAATTCATATGCATGATTTTATGCATTGTTGATATAGCAAGGATTCTAGTGATCCTCGCTATTTTCTTTTTCTTCTTTTTTTGTATAAAAATTTGTATAAATTACTAAATTGGTAGATGTAAAAGAAAACGCTATGTAGCAACTATAGAACGGCTGATAGCAGCTATGGATAAGAAGAACATAACACTAGAACAGGCTATAAACTTAGCGATATCAAGTACTGAAGAAATTGACGTAGCAACTGTTGCTATAGTTAGCGTAGCAGACACAGAACAGAAGAAATCATTTTGAAGTCGTTCTGTTTAGTAAATAAATTTTAAAATTTATTAGAAAAAAGAAAGAAGAATTTTTTAGGATTCTTCTTTCTTTTTAGTGTATGAAAATTTTTAATTAGCAACCAGATTGTCTAGTTGTTGTTCCGCCAATTCTTACTTGTTGAGTTTGTAATACTTTTAAAGTAAGATCAAGAACGATTTTTTCACGTAATTTGTCAAATTCTTTTTCATGATTTTTTTCACATGAATCATCATGACCATGACCATAACCATAATCATCATCATCATGATCACATGGTGAAAAATCAAGTTCATAAAATTCTGCACTAATTAATTCACAGTATGGTTGTTCATTATAGAAAACATTATTTTCAAAGAAGAATTTGTCTAGACGAGGAACATCAGTGTTTTTTGGATTAATGAAACGAGCCTTATTTTCCGAAGCAAAGGCTAATATTGGATTAGAAAGAAAGTCACCTGCAGTTAAATCAGCGAAACCAGAGAATCGAACTTTTGCAATTTTATCATGAATCACGCCATTGCAGTCTTTAGCAGCGTATTCAATATTTTTACGAATGAAACCTTCTACAAACAATTTTGCTCTTGTTACTCGAAAATATCCTGTTGCATCAATTGGCTCATATTCAACAGGTACTAGTTTACATTGTTGTAAAAATACATCTTTTAATACTCTTTTAATTTCTACTGCTGGTGGACAAAGTGGAATATTTGCTTCGACTACAATTTGAAGCGTTCTTTCTGCTAATACAACTGGAATTTTAACTATTGGATTGTTTGTAAGAATAGGCGCTGCTGGAGTATCACTGAATGGAGTTTGTGTTTCTGATTTAACCTTACAATCTTTATGATGATCATCAGAATAATAGTCTTCTTGTTTATTCAATTAAAAAAACCTCCGTTTATTTTTTATTCAAAGCTATCTGCTTTAATATAATATTTAATGTATCTATTTGTGTGAGGGCTCGTATAATAGTGATTTTTCTCATTTTGAAATATAACAAGCTAAATTAGATTAATAAAATTAATGTTTTTTGTATTAGATTTTACTTAGTATGTGTTTTCGTTAAAATTTTGGTAGGTTTTCTTATATTTTAAAAAAGATAAATAATACTAAAGTCAATTGCACTATTTTGAATAAGAAAACATAGATTATAGTGTGGGACGAGTAACGGTGCACTTGTTTACGCTTTTATTGAAATCTCCTTGGAAAGAAAGGAAGTTACTAATAGGTTTCCTTTCTTTTTTAAATATAATGGATATTGTTTTAAATGATTTGAAAGTAAATCGAAATTTTAATATATAAATATATAAATATATAAATATCAAAATATTAATTAATGGCTGTAAAAGGTAATAAAAACATTTCTTTAAATTTGAAAAAAAGGTGTTACCTTTCTAAAGAAGGAAAACACTATATAGCAACTATAGAACAACTTAGAGCAGAGGGAGGACAAATTATGGCTCAAGTACTTTACGTAAATATTGTCTTGCCCTGGAAGAAGCCGGGTATCCTTTTGAGCGAGGTAATAATAATTCTAGAGTCTTTTTTCATAAAGACGTAGCAACTATAGAACGGCTAATAGCAGCTATGAACAAGAAGAGTATAACACTAGAACAGGCTGTAAATTTAGTGATATCAAGTGTTGAAGAAAATGAGGTAGCAATAGTTGCTACGGATAGTGTAGCAGACACAGAACACATAAAAGCATTAGTAGAACGTATAGTACGATTGGAACAACTTAATTTAGAGTTGATTCAAAGATTGGATCAACAAAGTAAACTTTTACAGGAAACAGATGCTCAACGAATAATAAGAGAAAAACAAAGAGATGTTCAATTAATGCAGGTATTAAAAGAAGTACAGGATAGCAATCGCTTAATAGCAGCTTCAGAACAGAAGAAGTCATTTTGGAGTCGCCTGTTTGGTAAAAAAATTAAAATCTAATGATAAAGAGACTCTTGCTTTTTATTTGAAAAAAGATAAGAAGTGAGTTTTTTGTCTATTATTAATAATGATATTGAATTTTTAGCACTATAAATGTTAATCAAACATATATTGTAGTATTGGAATAGGTTTCGCTCACTTATTTCATCTCATTTTATTTTATAATTTCCTTTAAAAAGAACACCAATGGGCATTGGTGTTCTTTTTAAGTAGGTTGGTTTTGAAAAATAAGAAGTTTTCTTTGTTTTAAATTTGTACTTGTTGTACTTGTAAAACTTTTAAAGTAAGGTTTAATACCATTTTTTCACGAAGAGTATCAAATGGTTCGTTTAAGTCTGTTAGATAAGGAGAAAAGTCTAATTCAACAAATTGAGCACTGACTAATTCGCAATATGGTTGTTTGTTATAAAAAACTGTATTTTCGAAGAGGTATTTTTCTAAATTTGGTAAATCACCGTTTTTAGGATTATTAAAATGAGATGTAGTATCTGAGGAAGCAGCTATTAAAGCTAGAGATAGAAAATCATCCTCTATTAGATCTGCAAAACCAGAAAATGGAACATTGGCAATGTGGTTATATATAACTCTATTATATTCATCATTTATATATTCAATATTTTTACGAATATATCCTTGTAAAAATAGTTTAGCTTTTGTAACCAGGCGGTAATTTGTACCTGGTATTGGAGTGAATTCTAGAGGAATTAACTTACCTCGTGTCAAAAATACGTCATTTTTTAAGATACGTTTAATTTCAATTGCTGGAGGATTTAATGAAATATTGGATTCTACAACAATTTGAATTGTTCTTTCAGTTAATACAACTGGTATTTGTACAAGCGGTGCTTCTGTAGTAATAATTGGTGCTGTAATTCTATTACTTAATGGTGTTTGAGTTTGTCCTACCACCTGACATGATGCATTAATTGGACATTGTTCACTCATGTTATTTTAATCTCCTTTTTGAAATTACTTTAGATTTTTAACGAATTTACAGAAAGAATTTTCCTTCCTCAAGCGTGTGAAGGGCGATAGCCCAACGGTAGGTGGGAGATGAATTTTGATTTGGCCATAGCCAAAAACTTTTGATAAACTAGCTAGCTATATGAAGTTCTT
>NZ_JBALMG010000047.1:0-35616 GCF_036963225.1 Bacillus sp. JJ783
TCTTTTGTTAGCCGATGAACAATCACACGAGTAGGAACTTTATCAGTCATTCCTACATAAGCGTCGGATATTTCACATGTTTGTCCTGGTTGAAGAGAGTTCATTAAGACCTCCATATCTATCTGTATATACTCTGTACCTTTCTTGATTCTTCCATCTTGAAAATAATCAGGGGTGGGATTTTTTTGATAAATACGTGTATTTGATTTAATACGAGAGATATAGTAAGCCTTTTTATCTTGTATATGTTGAAGATCTTTCAAATGAAAATAACCTAAATCACGGATACATAAATCATTCGCTGTCACAGTTGGGGCACACAGAGAGCCGTAAGTGCGATCATGTTGTTTACCTGGACCTGCATGAATATGTAGGAACTGCCCACTTAACAAATCATACTCAAGTTGAATTTTCATCCCAGCTGTATGGCTGCATCCTCCTGCACCTGGATAAACCGATGAAAATACATCCGGGAGTTGAAATGCAGTTGAATCTAAGATACGAATACTCTTAAAAATAGAAGTATAGGGAGAAGAAAACAACCTAGATGAAGATAATTTTCGGTTCAGAAGTTTAGCTAATACTTGTTGTAGAAACTGCGCGGCTGCGGCGTTAAATCTTTGATTTAGTCCTTCAGGACTTATGAGCACTTCTGTTGATGCTTCTAAACAACTACATAACTGGGTTAAGGAAGTTTTTGCTACACTTTGGCTTACCCATACGCATAAAGCTACTAAATCTTGTGTTTGATACTTACTTGTTCGCTGTACAAACCCAACATCTCTAGCTAGATTCTGTAAGGTATTTGGGGATAAAAGACTCTGAATCTCCTGTGAAAATAGTTGTAGTTCGTTAGCTACAGAAATAGACATACAAAAAACGCCATCCTTTCCTATGATTCTACAGAAAGAATAACGTATTTTTTTCATTTTGAGGATATTTCTTTTTATTAGTTTGATAGCGATGGGGTTCGTCCCCGCATAGCAAACCAGCATTCTAGCCAAAAAGCAATCCTTAGATCAAAAAATAAGAATAAAACCAATGAATAAATATTTAATTTATGTTTTTTTAATCTCATTTTCATAATCTTGAAGTTCCTTATCTGTCATTACATATGGAGAGGGATCCTCTTTTATAAACCGTACCGCATTTAGTCCTATCATCTGAGCAGCGGCGGACGGCTGACCATCTGGAATAATAGGCGAAATGGACAGATCGGCAACCTTAAGATTTTTGGTACCAAACACATTGAGGAATCCATCGACAGCCCCTTCTTGAATCGTCTGTCCCATCCGACACTGCCCGCCTAAAGAGAAGTTCGTGTAAGAGGCTTTGACATAATTCTCAAGCTGCTGTTGTTTGTTGGGATCATTGTCAGGTAGCTGGAATATACTCTCGGGAGGATATACAACTTTCCCGATTCCGTTATTTGGGTATTTCAGTGGATCTCTAGCCTCTACAATAATATTATAAATTCTCTTATATTGATCGACCATATACGTTAGGTCATTGGGATCTTCCAACGGATTGAAGTTAAGAGATGGATAAGCCTCTGGATCGCTATGTTCCACTAGCACTGTACCCCTGCTTTTTGTATTCACGTCTACAATACCAAAACTCATGATACTTGGAGTGGTTTGGAAAGTTAAATCTAAACTCCAACCATTGCTGATCACATCTGGAGCAGGGATAAAAAATGGGAGAGGAACCCCTATCAGTTGGAGACGACGACTTTCTAGTAGATTCATTGGATTCTCTGCTTGGAAAGAACCTAGGATAAGTGGAAAGTTGGGATCAGCAAAAAATATGGGGAGAATTTGGGAGGTATCTATCTCAACCCCCAATCCAACATAACCCTGAGTTTGAAGATTGTGACCCACATTTGGACTCTCTATCAATGTTGGTATACCTGCTTTAGCCAAATCATCCGATTTACCGATTCCTGAACGTTGTAGAATGACTGAGGAAAAAAATCCTGCAGAGACGATAATGCCTTTTCTTGCAAACCTTCTATGTGAAACTCCATCCTTGACAAATTCAACACCAACCGCAATGTTCAGTCCATTTTTTTTCTTAAATAAGATTTTGTTAACGGTTGTTTTAGCTAAAATAACCAACTTTCTTCCACCAACTCCAAATTCATCTGGATGGAACTGGTTTCCTTGACTGACAATATGGTCATTTAAATAACCTGTTGCCGTTGAGGATCGGACAAATTGACCGGGGCTAACCTCTTTTTGAATAATTTGCGTTTTATAAAATGTACAATCCCTTATGCCGGTATTATAGTCCACAGCAATCGGCGTTCCCAATACAGTGTTTGTTGCTTGAACTAACGTATTGATCAATCCATTAGGGGGAATACTCTGTTGCCTAATAAAGATTGGCCCTTGTGATCCTCGTTCATCAGGGTCTTGTGTCGATCCTGTATAGGTTTCATTTTTTACAAATAAGGAGCTAATCTTGTCGTAACTCCATTGATTACCAACAAGACTTGCCCACTGGTTATACAACTCTTTACTCCCACGTACAGCGTACATGTCACTAATTTCTGAGCTTCCCCCTATGGCGCGACCATTTGTTGCAATAAGTGTACGTGCAATAGTTGACTCTAGTTCAGAAGTAACATTAAAGCTAAACCTGTTACCGCGGGTTGTATTAATGGCAGCAAGAACGCTAGGGTTACTTAGCTCATTCGTCATATTTGTTCCTGCTTCCAGCACTAGTACAGAAGTATTTTTGTCATCCGTTAATTCTTTGGCAATTACCCCTCCAGCAGTTCCGGCACCGATCACGATATAATCAAATTTGGTAGGGTCTATTGGTTTTATAGGCTCTGGAAATTCACAAGGAAATGCACGAGGAAATAATGAATAAGGAAATTCACAAGGATTGAAACAGTTTCTATTTTTTGATGACATGAATAATCAAGCTCCTTTTTTGCATTTAGTATATTAAATGTAAAAAAGGAGCTGTTTCTTGTACCAATGTCTTTACTTTTTAAAAAAATGTATGTTCTATACATGTAAGGTTAACATAACGTCCTATTATCGGGATTTAATGTATTTAGAAGACTATTAAAAGTCCTCCAGATTTTTTAACTGGGGGACTTTCGTGTTCACATAATTCTCGTGATCAGAAGTCAATGTATCTTTAAGTTTACAAATTTAAAAGCGGAATGTCTTTGTATGGTTGATATTTATTTTCTTCTATATACAATAAGTTTCTAATGTATATCTTATTCATGTGAGGTTAACATAACAACACTTATGTTTGCTTTGTTCTTCTGAAAGAATCTCGTTTGTATTTTAAATGCCACTTCATAATTTTTTTGCTAGCTTTATTCTAATTATTTCAACGATCTTGAAGGGGATTTGTTTTTTTTTTGAGATATCGATACTTGTTGCTTGTGGATGTTCCTCTAATTCTTTTTGGACCAATGTGATGAAGTCTTCTTTTTTCAATGGGATCCTCCTTATCTGATTGATATTTCTTATCGACATCAACTTCATTTAAGGTGTGATCGGGGTGATCCTTGTAGGACAATCCCCGACTAAAATCAGGGAACTGGTAACCGTGTTGGTAGCGGTAGTGATTACGGAAATTGTGCAGTTTTCGAAATTCGCTATATAGGTGCGGATAATATCGGGTATGATGGCAATACCAAAAGGATTGTCTCCTACGGGGTTGCGAACGATACCTTTTGCATCGAACGGATCATATTATGCTACAAACCCGTCCGATCGCTAATGTGTTAGGTACATTCCCGACGGGTATTGAAGCGCTGATCGTATTGGTGGTTGTATCAATGACTGAAACGTTATTACTTAGGTTATTCGGTACATAAACTTTCCTTCCATCAGGAGTAACCTCTGCATCACTAGGGGAATTCCCTGTTCCTTTTGTAATGGTATCGATGATAGTATTAAATGTTGGAGAGTTCGGGTCTGCATCAATGACTGAGATAGTATTATCACCTGAATTTGTAACATAACCCCTTGTTCCTACGAGTGTTTTTCCAGCTCCTACTCCAGCAGGTCCAATTCCCACTGCTATTGTAGTAACTGTATTGGTTGCCGTATCGATGACTGATACGGAACTGCTGTCTGCATTCGTCACATAAACACTTGTTCCGTCAGGAGTAATCGCTACATCAATAGGTGAATTCTCCACTGTAATGGTATCGATGACGGTATTGAATGTTAGAGAATTCGGATTCACATCGATGACTGATACGGTATTATCTTCCGTATTTGCTACATAAGCTCTTGTTCCAGTGGGTGTATTACCGATCGCTATTCCGAAAGGGGAATTCCCCACTTCATCTGTAATAGTGGTAGTCACCATGTTGCTTTCTATATTGATGACTGAGATGGTATCATCGAACAGATTCGTAATATAAGCCAATGTTCCGTTTGGAGTAATCGCCACTGAAATAGGTCCATTCCCAACTGGTACGGTATCGATAACCGTATTGGTGGCTGTATCGATGACTGATACGGTATCAGCACCCAAATTTGCCACATAAACTCTTGTTCCATTTGGAGTAATTGCTACTCCATTAGGTGCATTTCCTACTGTAATGGTGGCAATCACAGTATCAGTTGCCGTATCGATGACTGATACTGTATTACCCTGGTCTTCAAAAATACCAGTATTGGGTACATAAGCTAATACCTGACAAGGATCGATTGAACTGATATTACAGATTGGGATAATACGTGTTCCAAATTCACCAATGAGAATCAAACTTCCGTCATCGACGCGGGAAATACGACCTTGGAGAATATCACAACATCCTGAAATCATGACTGAAATAATCTTTCCTTGTAATCGCTGAAGTTTGGTCTTTAGGTCTTGAAAACATATATTTTCTGGCCCAAGAGGGCTTGGAGGTTCTAGTATCGGAAATGCGCAAGGAAATATACGAGGGTCGAAGCATTTTCGGTTCTTGGATGACAAAAAGAATCCAACTCCTTTCTTCTAAAATATACTACAACTATATGGAATCGGACTTTTTTCGCTTGTATCTTTGCCCGCGTTTGTTCAATTAAATTTCTGGGTGTATATCATATACATGTAAGGTTTACATAACATAAAATTATCGGTAGCAAAGAAAACGCACAAACCTTTAATACAATTGGGTTTGTGCGTTTTCTTTTTGTATTATTCTATGCATGATTTTATACATTGTAGATATATTAGGGTTTTTCCGGCTTACGAATGTCCTGTATTAGTACAAAAATTTGTATAAAATCTTGTATAGATGAAAACAAGTGATACGTGAATTATTAGGAAAAAGGGTATATCATTGCTATAGCGAATATATTTTTGAGGTGAAACGCTATGAAGACGTTTTATAGTCCTAGTGACGTGGTGGAGCAATTAAGTATCCAATCATCTACGTTACGTAAGTATGCAGACGTGTTAGAAAAAGAGGGTTACACCTTCATAAAAAACGAGCGTGGGCATAGGAAGTAAAGAGAAAGTGATGTAATGGTATTCCGTAAGGTTATAAACCTAAAGAACGATACAGATATGACACTAGAAAATGCCACAAAGCAAATTGTATCATGGCATCAAGGTGTTGAGGTGTTGCCATTGGATCGACATGAAGTTGAGCGCTATGAAGAACCGGATTTCAACGCTACAACGCTACAGACGATGATTCAAGATCAAAAAGGAGTCATTGAAAAACAAAATGATTTGCTCCAAGAATTAACCAAACGACTAACTGAGCAAGACCAGCGATTCATACAAAGAGAATCAGAGTTATTAAGCGCTATACAAACGATACAGGAATCCCAGGCACTTATAGCGACGAATACTAGCGAAGACATGGAAAAGAACCAGGGCCGTGATGAAATGCTCATGCAAACAATAAGGGAAGTCCAGGAAGTTAAGAAGATGATTGCAGCAAGTAAAGATAAGAAATGGTATGAGTTTTGGAAATAATTTTTTGAAATTTGATTAATTATTTTTCGCCACCTCTAAAAAATATAGAAAAATGAATATAAAAGTAAAGCTTAGAGTCATATGAGAACCCTGAACTTTTTTGGATACTACTGATAATCGGATTTTATGTGAACTAAATCTTAGGAAGAAGGAATTGAAAATGAATAAGAAATGTCCTAATTGTGGTTTTAGAGAAATCAGGCAAGATTCATTAGATGTCCAAGCATGTTTAAGACTTATTAGTACGAATAACCTTTTTAATCAATTTTCAAGTGTGATTGCTGATGTTTGCACGGAGTGTGGTAACATTTTATCTATGAAAGCAGAACATCCAGAGTATTTTAAAGTAGATAAATAAAAATTATTGATAATAGAGATTATGTGAACGAAAAATCCCTTTAGAAGGAAGATCTAAAGGGATTTTTTTTATAGATTTTGAGATACATGGACTGCTGATAATGATACGTTATGTTAACCGATCATGTATAAGATATACATCATGAATTTTATTAGATGAGCGTAAACAAGCATACAAGCCAAAGTACTAGATTCGAATATAGATAATTATATTAAATTTCGAAAAAAAGGAGATGAATTGTTTTGAACTCATATTTTTCAAAACAAAGATGCTGTCATAGAATTTTTCCTGCTTTTCCACCTGCTGTCCCTCCGATCCCAGAACCCCAAGGACCACTAACGATCATGACATGGAACATCTATTTTGGAACTATCTTATCGCCTTTAGTAGGAACCACTCCAGAGCAAATCCCACAACGTGTTACTGAGGTCTTTAGACTGTTTCAAGCAACAAATTTTCCGGTACGAGCAGGGGCTATTGCTGATCAAATTGCAAGAAAAAAACCAGATATAATAGGTCTTCAAGAAGCAGTAATATGGCAACTTTTGTTACCTCAAAATTCTGAAGTAGCAGTAGAGTATGATTTTGTTTCGATCCTTCTCAAGGAGTTAGAAAAAAGAGGATTGCATTATGAAGTTTTAGCAATATTAGACACTACGGATGTTACGTTACCTAGTAGCACCGGCTTCAACGTTCGATTTGTAGATCGAGATGCGATTTTGGTGCGAAAAAATTCAGGACTTAATTTCTCAAATATACAAACAAAGATTTTTGAAGCTTTTCTTCCCGTTCCAGTTGGCGGTAATGTTGAAAAACTCCTGTTTGGTTTTATATCTGTTGATGTCAAAATATCCGGAAAGAAATTTAGACTCGTAAATACTCATTTACAACCCGTTATACCTGAAATCCCCCAAACACTTCCAATACAACTCGCTCAAGCTCGCGAACTTTTAACTGGCCCGGGAGCGACTGATCTTCCCCTAGTATTCATAGGGGATTTCAACTCAAATTCTGACGGCAGTGGTCCATCTTACAACCTTTTGATAAATGCTGGATTTAAAGATACATGGACTATCGCAGGAAAAGACAATGGATTAACATGTTGCCAAGATGCTGATGTATTAAATTTGATCTCGCAACTATTTGTTAGAATAGACTTAATTCTCTTTCGAGGCGATTTCAAAGTTGAAAAAGTGGACGTTGTAGGAGAAGAGCAAGATGATCGTACACCAACGGCACTATGGCCTTCTGACCATGCAGGAGTTGTGGCTAGCTTGATTCTTCCCTCCTAAAGAAAGGACTATATTAAAAGACTCTGATAAATAAAGAATACAGTCAGAGAAATATGAATAACGATAAGCTGCTCCCCTAACTATAGGCGGTGATATTGTGATGGGATCTATCATAATTTATTTAATTAACTACCGATAACGAGAATTATGTAAATGAGCTGTCCAAATGGATGGCTTATTTTATTTTTTGCTTAGCGTGGTTTTTTTCCAAAATGCTGGCGGTACCCCATCGCTATCAAGCTAAGAAAAGCAAATACCCCAAAACGAAAATTTTGTATTTTTTATATTAGTAAGGCTCATTTTTATTTAATGAGAATGCATGGATACTCTATTTGTAATATTACCGCAACAATTGTAATGATTATTCCGAAAATTGAAAAATGGATTTCGATTCTAAGGGCATTTCTGGTTGTTTGATTGGATTTTGAGAAAGAGTAAGGTAAATCCTTTTAAAGCAATATAACACGAAAAATAGATACCTTTATGCATCTTAAATTAGCATAAATAAGAATACACAGGGAGTTTCAACTTGTTTGAATTTAAAGTGTTTTTAACTCCGATGAAACATGAATCATTCTAATTATTAGTAAAATTAGAATGTAAGATTCAAGTGGAAAGAAGGGGTTAATGTGAAAGAAACAATTAGTAGTTATGAAGATTTATTGAATATGTTAGACTCATTATTGCGCGAACCAACTCAATTTTGGGATGATTTTTATTCCAATCGTGAAAAGGAGATTCCCTTTTTCACCAATAAACCGGATGAGAACTTAGTTAGTTATTTTGAAAAAAAATTACTTAATTCAGGAAAAGTTCTTGAGCTTGGATGCGGTCCAGGCAGGAATGCAATTTACTTTGCTGAAAACGGATGCTTAGTTGATGCGGTAGATTTATCAAAGGAATCAATTCACTGGGCAACAGAACGAGCAAAAGAAAAAAATGTAAATGTGAATTTTATTCATGACAATATCTTTGATTTACAAATTGAAGAAGGCACATACGATATTGTGTATGATTCAGGATGTTTTCATCATATTGCCCCACACAGGAGAATGAGTTACATAAACTTAGTAAAAAAAGCTTTAAAACCAGGTGGTTATTTTGCAATCACTTGTTTTGTTCAAGGTGGAGAATTAGGTGGAGCAGACATAACAGATTGGGAAGTATACAGACTACGGAGTCTTAAAGGAGGACTAGGCTTTACAGATGAAAAGTTAAGAATCATCTTTAAAGACTTCTCTGAAATAGAAATACGTAGAATGAAGGGAATTAAACAATCAAATGAAGTATTTGGTATGCCTGCGTTATGGACAGCCTTATTTATGAAAAATCTTACTGAGTAGTAAAAAGAATGATGTTTTCTTAAACAAATTATATATTTCTGTTAGTAAAAACTATGTGAACGAAAAAAACCTTCAAAAAATCTGTATGATTCCTTTTAATTTATTAAATATTGATAGAATAGTACATCATTGCTATCAAGATGAGATGAATTTGTGTTTAAATATTAAAAAATACGCTATTCTTTCTGTAGAATCATAGGAAAGGATGGCGTTTTTTATGTCTGTTTCTGTGTCTGACGAATTACAACTATTTGCTCAAGAGATTCAAAGTTTTTTATCTCCAAATACCTTACGGGATCTTGCTAGAGATGTTGGTTTTGTACAACGAACCAGTAAGTACCAAGCAAAAGATTTAATAGCTTTATGTGTATGGGTGAGCCAAAATGTAGCTATGACTTCTTTAACTCAGTTATCTAGCTGTTTAGAAGCATCAACAGCAGTACTCATCAGTCCTGAAGGACTGAATCAACGATTTAATAAGGAGGCCGTCCAACTTTTACAACACCTACTAGCCGAACTACTAAGCAAAAAATTGGCCGCATCTATGCCGATTTCTGCTCCATACACTTCCGTTTTCAAACGTATTCGTATTTTAGATTCAACTGCATTTCAACTCCCGGATGTATTTTCAACGGTTTATCCAGGTGCAGGAGGCTGCAGCCATACAGCTGGGATAAAAATTCAACTTGAGTATGATTTTTTAAGTGGACAGTTCCTTCATATTCATACAGGTCCAGGTAAACAACATGATCGCACTTACGGCTCTCTGTGTGCCCCAACTGTGACAGCGAATGATTTATGTATCCGAGATTTAGGTTATTTTCACTTGAAAGATCTTCAACATATACAAGATAAAAAGGCTTACTATATCTCTCGTATTAAATCAAATACACGTATTTATCAAAAAATTCCACCCCTGATTATTTTCAAGATGGAAGAATCAAGAAGGGTACAGAGTATATACAGATAGATATGGAGGTCTTAATGAACTCTCTTCAACCAGGACAAACATGTGAAGTATCCGACGCTTATGTAGGAATGACTGATAAAGTACCAACTCGTGTGATTGTTCATCGGCTAACAAAAGAACAACAACAAAAACGATTACAAGATCAAATTGTAAGAGAAAAAAAGAAAGGAATGAAGTATTCTCCTCGTAGTAAACGACTCAGTGGTATCAATGTATATATGACAAACACCCCCACAGATACTGTCCCGATGGAACAAGTACATGATTGGTATTCTTTACGTTGGCAAATCGAAATTTTATTTAAAACGTGGAAGTCATTCTTTCAAATTCATCAGTGTAAAAAGATAAAACGAGAAAGATGGGAGTGCCATTTGTATGGACAATTGATTGCCATTCTACTCTGTTCTTCTATCATGTTTCAAATGCGGCAATTACTTCTTATGAAAAAGAAACGAGAATTGAGTGAGTATAAGGCCATATATATGATTAAAGATTATTTTCTTCTTCTTTTCCAAGCTATACAGAAAGACACCCAAGAGCTATCAAAGGTTTTACTTCGCCTGTTCAACCTCCTACAGCAAAACGGACGGAAATCTCATCGATATGAGAAAAAAACGGTCTTTGATATATTAGGTGTCGTTTACAATTGTACCTTGTCTGATAATCAAGCCGCTTAATTCAAAAAAGCGAAACCCGTTAGGGTTTATTTCGTATGCAAATTTTCAAATTACCTACACTTGCCCTTTAGAAAAAAGAAACAACCTCTACTATAATTGACGTTGTATGAGCTTAGCTTGATAGCGATGGGGTAGCACCACATAACCAGAAAGGACTGGAGCTCCACCAACTACATCACCTCCTGTTGTGGTGAAAGTATTACATGTAGAAACAGATACAAACTGAGGGTCTGGACAACAACACATATACAACATCCTTTCATTTATTAAATAGTATTTATCGAAATATAAGAATCACCTACTTTATTAGATGCTTGTTTTTATTAACAGGTCACGGCTCATAGAAAGTGAATTCAGATATAAGACAAGTTACGTATTAATTACGGGTGATTTATAACAAAAGCGTTATTTGATACCGAATAAAAATAAAAAAAGCCCTTTAAGAGGGCCGTGTAAATGCTATCGCATATCGTATACCACAGTATATTCATGTCTTGGACTAATGCGAACAAAATAGTTATTTGGTAGAAAGGGAGATTAGTATGATTCCTTTAGAAATTAAATATAAAAAGGCGATTATCGTCAAATCGCCTTTTGGGTAATGTAGTGCAATTTTATTCAGTTATTTGAAATATAGTTTCATTCGGTTTGGAAAATCCATACAGTTTCCTTGCTAATTTTAAAATGTCTTCATCGCTACCTGTTAAAGCTTTAACATCTTTCTCAAGGGAATGTCCATCCTTCTTTAAAGAAGATAATTTTTGTTGCTCCTTATTAAGCATGATTTGTTTTTCTTTAATCATTTCTTGTTGCTTATTAAGGGAATATTGAAGGACAAAAATCATAGGTAATATAAAAGCTAAAGTGGCTATAATACGGCGTCTTGTTTTTTTATCATTAACTTGATTCGTATTAGGATTCACTTGCTGTGAGGGTATCTTAGGATTTGATTGTTGTGATGATATTTTGGGGATGTTTCCCATTAAAATGCCTCCATTACTGAGTGTAGAATTTAAACCGTTTAAAAGTATTATAAATGTTCAATGGGAATTTTAGAAGATATTTTAGTACAGGTGAGTTTTGTAAAGTTTAAACAAAATCGTTATTTAAATAAAAGAAACCCCGATTGTCTGCGGGGCTCCTAAGGGTAATCGTCAAGTAATGACGTACTCGACTAATTAACAATATCATGAATTTTTTGGTAAAAATACTGGTAAATGTGTCCAAATGAATGAGGGTATCATTTGGAACAAAAATGCTATTTTAATTTCAAACAAAAGAGCAGTCAGCAAAAGCTAACTGCCCCATTTTGGAGGAAAATCAATTGTTACAGATTGGCGTATTCAAAGTATGGACAGAAATTGGGGATTTATTCAGACAAAACTAAAAAGAGCACCTTCAAGTAGTGCTCTCAATAAGTTGGGCCCTCAGAGAGTAGTGTGGCACACATGATAATATATGTGAGTTATTCATTGAGGTGCAAATACCTAATAAAAACTACATTTGGCACAACAAAGCAGCTAGCTCAATTAACTAACTACTTGTTGTACAAAAGAAATTAGGCCCTACAAGTAATGATGTGTAACTTTAAGTTACAGTTATAGTGTAAACAAGATTGGAAAAGTTATACGGAAGTGAACTTAATAGAAATTTCATTTTGTAGAAAAGGGGAATGGATATGGTTATAAATCCCTCAGAGCGGTTCTGGTGCAAAGATTGTATTTATTTGAAAGAGGTATATAGATTCCTAATGGAATCTATTCTTATGCAGCCATTCCGAATAGTTGATGAATAAACTTCACTTCATTTTGGACAGACTTGTCCCGTAAAATAAGTTGGCCTTTTTTAATGATATGCATCGCTTCTATTCCTGAAAGAATAGATTTAGCTGTACGAAAAGATTTCAATCCTAGCATTGAACGAACTCTCTTTTTAATAAAACGATGATCTTGCTCTACAATGTTATTAAGGTATTTTACCTGCCTTATTTGGATGCCCACAGGCATCTTTTTCTCTGTCTTCAACTCTTCAATCGCTATAGGATAGGCCGGGTTTTTGTCCACTGTAATCACACGGGGCTTTGAAACATGAAAAGACTGCAAAGCTTTCTTGAAAAAACGCTTTGCAGCCCTATGATCTCTTGTTTTGCTTAAATGAAAATCAATTGTATATCCTTTTGAATCAACAGCACGATATAGGTACATCCATTGACCTTTGACTTTCACATACGTCTCATCGACTCGCCAAGAATCATTGGTTGACTTAAGATGACGTCGTACTCGCTTATCTAATTCGAGACCATATTGATGAACCCATCGCATGATAGTTGTATGAGCCAGGGATAGCCCGCGTTCTTCCATCATTTCGACTAAATCACGAAAACTGAGGTTGTACCGTAGGTACCATCTCACGGTTAATAAAATAATATCCGGTTGATAATGTTTCCACTTGAATAGATTTTGCTTTTCCATACCAATCACATTCTTTTTTAGAGTAATAGTATCAGTATGTCCAAGTCTGAAAGACTTTTTTTAGATATTTTGAAGTTTTTGCACCAGAACCTAAAAATGTAATCCCTTTTCGCAATTTGTTTTTATAAGCGATTATTTAAATAGAGAGGAGAGGGAAGTAAATACGGATCAATAAGAAAAAGGTTAATTTTGAAAAATTACGTCCATTATGGGAAACTAAAATTAAAAGAAAGTAATAAAAATCCGATTCTTTAAATACATGAGAATCGGGTTTTGTATGTAAAATATTTCCTTAACGTACAATTTTCTTTTTTGGGTCGTGTCGGGCCAACTTCATCAAAACCTGTGGGATACTTTGTGAAATTAGTTGTTTTCGCAGCCTTATCAAGATTTTTCGCTTTCTTTTCAATATCCTCAACAGTCCCAACTACCTTACCGATAGTTTTTACTGTTTTTACGGTTCCACCAGATAATACAAAATCGATTTGGAAAATATCATATTGATTCAAATCGCAAACTAGAAAATCTTCCATTTGATCCTTCAACTTTTTTGAAAAATAAGGTGTTTATTTAAATGTTATGTACAAAAAAACGTAGGAATATTTAATTCCTACGTTTTTTATAAGTTAATCAGATCCTTTACTATTACAATTCCTCAAATTTATCAATTTCAGCTTTACGCTTTAAAAATATTTCAATATCTTTATTCTCTCTTTCCATTAAACCAAGAGCATGTCTATCGTTTAAAGCTAATTCTTTATAA
Source organism: Bacillus sp. JJ783 (assembly GCF_036963225.1). Taxonomy (NCBI): domain Bacteria; kingdom Bacillati; phylum Bacillota; class Bacilli; order Caryophanales; family Bacillaceae; genus Bacillus; species Bacillus sp. JJ783. The sequence goes on from NZ_JBALMG010000047.1 coordinate 13,830, forward strand.
CCCCATATATATTCTATTGTTGTCGCTTTACTATGTTTATGATCCGCAAAATACCAATCTAAAGGTTGTAAAGGATTAGATACTTCAAACAATTCGGCTGGGTACCATGAAGGCAAGTTTTCATTTTCACCTAAGATTAGATAGTCTAATTCTCCATTCAATGAACTAATACCATAAACCACATATTCCTTATGGATTTCTAAATTTATAATCGAGTCTCGATTATATCCTTGTTTTAATAAACCCTCTGAAAATGTATCTCCTGAATTTTTTATACACATTACCTTCATATACAAGCTCCTATCAACAAAAAATTAATTTTTAAATTTAAAATCATCAAATTAAATAAACAAGTGACTCCTGGAAAGTCGATGAAACATATATCAAAGTAAAAGGTCAATGGATGTACCTGTATCGTGCTGTTGATTCGAAAGGAAATACAATTGATTTTTACCTGAGCAAAACACGGGACGAAAAGGCCGCAAAAAGCTTTTTGCAGCCTTTTCATGTTTCAAAACCTCGTGTTATAACAGTCGATAAAAATTCAGCTTATACTATAGCAATTGAACAATTGAAAAAAGAAAAAAGCATACCTGGTGGTATGTGACTTAGACAACAAAAGTACCTGAATAACATAGTAGAACAAGATCATCGCTTTCTAAAGAAGCGAATTCGATCTATGCTAGGGTTCAAATGTTTTGACACAGTTACATCCATACTTTCTGGAGTAGAAGCCATGCATATGATTAAAAAAGAACAAGTTTATTTACGGGATCAGTCTGTCCAAAACGAGAAAGAATTCATTCATCAATTGTTTGGACTTACAGCATAAGATACGATTTCGTTAGAAATCTATGCGCTTTATTATCTTTTATTCTATTTTTGCACCAGAACCCTTTGCAATTCCCGGTACAGTTGCTCTTTCTAGCGCTCATTAAAAAAAGTAAAGCCTACTGCACAAAAGGGTCCTTTAGTCATAAGCTTCACTAACTGTTGTGCAGTATATTTTGGTGAATATTTCATGTCATTTTGAAGCCACCAAATTGCCATCCCAACAACACAGGAAGTGAAGAAACGTAATACCATATCCTTTGGAATATCTGAGTCATGTTCTCCAATTTTAAGCTCAATGTAATTTCGTTCAAGATTATCCATAATAGTCTGCTGCATTTGTAGGTTAAAATCATGAATGCCATGAGGCCCAAACATGGTTTTATAAAAGTCCGCATGTTTTACCATACACTCAAATATCGATTGTAAAACTTCCTCGAGTTTCGAAAAATCTATTTGATGTCCCTGCACATGGGCATATAGGACCATCTTACTTGTCAACTCTTCTAGTGCACTCTCGCTAAGCTTTGTTAACAAATCTTGTTTATCCCTGTAATGCGAGTAAAATGTTGCCCGATTGATGAGTGCCTCATCTGCGATATCTTGAATGGTAATAGCATCGTATCCCTTTTCCGCTATCAGTTTGATAAAAGCATCATATATAAATTTCTTTGTTCGAATAATCCGCAGATCCGCTTTTTTCAACATCTTATACCTCCCCGTTCGTTATTGTCATTATAAACAACAGATTTCATCCTTTTGTTTTTTATCTTACATTTAGGCCTTAAATGTAAATTGAATTTTATGGAAAAAACGATATAATTTCATTATAAACAACATGAATTTATTATCAACTACACATTGTTCGTTATCTATCAATCTGTTTGTTAAACGAATGCTAGGAGGAATAATTTAAAAGGCTTATAGTGAAGAAATTTTTCAAACAAAAGATGGTTTTAGGTGGCCTTTTAGGCATTATGGCTGCTATTATCATCGCTAGTTTTGCTTTTATGAAATCTTAGATAATCCGCCAATTTTAGCTTGTAGTAGTGTAGTAAAGAAGGATACAGAAGCCGAGTTAAATCGCCGCTCAAGTCCCTCGAGACTTAATAAAATCCATGTTGAAGTTTCTAAGTGAATATATATTAGAAATACGTTTAAGGAGGATGAGAATAATTAAAAAAAACATTATTTTTGCACCAGAAACTTTTAACTTGGCCGAAACTACCAGATCAATAGAAGTAGCAAAGAAATGTTCCGAATACTTTCATTGCATATTTATAGGCTACTCTAGAAAATATGCTTATCTTATTGAAAAAGCTAACTTTGAATTTATCCACCTTGAACCAGTTTTAAGTGAAGACGATATCACTCAACTCATGAAAGTCGATCAGATGAAGGGTATAAAACATCCCTTTACATACGAACATCTCAAAAAACGAATTGAGAATGAGAAAACAATTATAAATACTTACTGTCCGGCGGTTGTCGTTATCGGAACTACATTAAGTATGTTTATTTCAGCGAGAGCTTGTCAAACACCACTTGTATATATTAAACCATTAGCATACACCAGAACTTTTTTATTAAAAGGACACCTAGAATTACCTCCCATAATTAATAAGCCTTTCTTACCTAAAAAAGTCACCATGAATCTCTATAAAAAGGTTGCTTTAGGTATTACTTATAAACCAAAGTCTTTTTCTAAATTGGCAAAAGAAGAAGGAGTAGAACTTCCAAAATACACCATAGATGCACTGGATGCTGATTATAATTTAATTACAACCATTCCTGAAATTAGTGGTGTGGACGATCTTCCTGCTAACTATAAATATATTGGCCCGGTTTATGCAAAACTGGATATGCCCATACCATCATTTCTATATAGTCTTCCCTCAAATCAACCTGTGATTTATTTTGCGATGGGAAGCTCTGGAAGTAAAGAAATTATCATGAAATTCTTACATATTTTAAAGAAACTTCCGGTGACAGTTATATGTCCAATGAAGAAAATACTTGCGTCTAGTGGCAATATTTTTTCTAGTAGCAAGAATATTATTCTTTGTGACTTACTTCCCGCTCATAAATTGGGAAATATAATAGATTTATCTATTATTCATGGTGGAGAAGGTACAGTTCAAACGGCTTGTTTATCTGGTAAACCATTCCTTGGGCTTGGACTGCAAGCAGAACAAAAAGCCAATATAAATGAATGTGTTCTTTTTGGTAATGCATTGGAACTTAAACGAAAAGATATTACGACTCAGAAAATTGGTGAATTGATAGACTTCTCTCTAACAAATAAAGAGATGCATAATAAGGCAAAAGAAATGCAGGAACTTTTAGAAAATATTGATGGTCCAGTAAATGCTGCTAACTTCTTAATAAATCATTTCGCTATAACATAAAAGAATAATGGAGGTTTACCATGAATAAAGTATACGATAAAATCATTAGCCATTTGGCTGAAATAACAGGTTATGATCAAAGTGATATTGCTGTAACTGATTCGTTAGTTAATAATCTTGGCCTGGACTCAATGATGATTATGGATTTTCATAGATTAGTAGTACATGACTTTCCTGAGATGAAAGAAGTCGACTTGGAAGAAGTTTTTCAACAAGAGGATACAACTGTAAATAATATTTTATGTTTAATATATAAAGAAATAGGGATGGAAATGAATCAAGAAACAGCTTCATTACTGGATGATTTCAATGAAGTTAAAGAGTTTCATAAATATCTTAAAAGCAGAGAATACATTCCTTATTTCAGAAAAAACCATGGAATAGCATCAAATAGAATTATTATAGATGGAGAAGAGAAGATAAATTATTCCACTTATAATTACCTCGGTATTAATGGTTCAAATATAATTAACCAGGCCGTCATTGAAGCGATAAATCGTTATGGAACGAGTGTTTCTGGTAGTAGGTTACTTAGCGGAGAAATTGAAATCCATCAAAAGCTTGAAAGAAAAATTGCTGAATTCTTAGATGTAGAAGATGCTCTAATTCAGGTGGGAGGACACAGTACTAACGTTAATACTATAGGGAATATTGTCAATCAAGAAGATTTAATTCTACATGATGCATTGGCTCATAATAGTATTATTCAAGGTGCAATTCTTTCTAATGCCAAGCGAAAACCGTTTAAACATAATGATATGGATCATCTAGAAGATGAGCTGAAAAAGCTAAGATCGAAATTCCGCAGGGTTTTAATCGTGGTAGAAGGTGTTTACAGCATGGATGGAGATATTTGTAAACTACCAGAACTAATCAGAATAAAAGAAAAGTATAATGCTATTCTCATGGTGGATGAAGCGCATTCAATCGGTACTATTGGTAAGAATGGTAGAGGTGTTACAAGTTATTATGATGTTAACCCTAAATCAGTAGATATTCTAATGGGAACATTAAGTAAATCCCTTAATAGTTGTGGGGGATATATTGCTGGTAGCAAATCCTTTATTAAATATTTAAGATTCAATTCACCTGGATTTATTTTCAGTGTTGGAATGACACCAGCTAATGCAGCCGCAGCGTTAGCGTCATTAACAATCTGTGAAAATGAAGAAAGTCTATTTGTAAGTTTAAAAGAAAACCATACGTATTTCTTAAATGAATTAAAGAAACTAGGCGTTGATACAGGTGAAAGCTACGACACTCCAGTAGTACCTTTAATCATTGGGAACTCGGATGAAGCTCTTAAATTCTCGGAAATATTATTTAAAAATGGAATAAATGCGATGCCAATAATTTATCCTGCAGTAAAAGAAAGTGAAGCTAGAATAAGATTCTTTATTTCAGCTGCTCATTCAAGAGAAGATCTGGATATGACTTTAAAAATAATTAAAGAAAACATTCAAAGTTTATCCACGTACAATGAGCCTGTGTTAATAACATCGTAACTTACGGGGAATTTGGAAAGATAGGAAGCTTTCTGCTTCCTATCATTTAATCATAAAAGAGGAGGGGGTTATTAAATGCAATACAGTTTGTTAATGAGCAAGTATCAATCATATTCTCCAAACAAACGTTATAAGTTACCAGAGAAGTCCATTCGTATAAACATTTTAGTTCGATTATCTAAGATTGTAGGGATAAGAGATACTCCTTTATTCCAATTACTTTTGTTTTCAAAAGTTAAAAACTATATAAGATTTATTGTATTAAGGAAGGTATATGAAAATTTTGATAATGTTCAAGAAATGACAAAAGGAAACATGCATCATAATATATTTCATTCATTTATGGATTTAGGTATCCAGTTGGGGATGATTTCACAAAAAGAGAATGTATACACATTAAATCAAGAATACCTTTTGGCAGTAAAGGACAGAAATAGCTTAGTTGAATTTGAAGACAAAAATTATAGTAAGATTGTAAATAAAATACAAAGTGATTACAAGTTCATTGAGCGTGTAATTAATACAGAACATAATACAACATTAGGAAAAATAATGGAGAAATTAGAGTTTGTATATATTAAAGAGGTCCTTACCTATTTACAAGAAATTAATAAATTGGATTTTTTTAAACAAATATCTCCTAGCTTTTCAGAGGATTTTTACACAGATCTTGGAGAATTAGCGTTTAATATTTACACAAAAGAAAACTATGCAACTTTTATTTCTCAAAAACAATTTAAGTCAATTCTTGATATTGGATGTGGAAATGGTAATTATATTGATGTTCATTTGAGCTCTGATGATAAACAAATTGTTGGTGTAGAAAGACAAAAAAAGGTGTTTGAAAAATTACAAACTAAATATAAAGATAAATCGAATGTTGTTATACATAACGAGGACATTATAGACCTTTCATTTAAATGTAAATTTGACATGATCAATATGAGCTACATGTTATTTTATCTTACTCAAGACGAAAAAGAAAAGCTCTTCAAGCGACTAAAAGAAATTTTGCATAGGGACGGTTCTATTGTGATTTGTCAGTATTATCCTAATTTTGAGATTTATCAAGAGCTAATGGCAAAGCATAATAAGGATTGGAATCTTATATCTCGCTATAAATTTGATATCTGTAATAGTATTCTCCAAGCTGAAGTTGTATTAAATAATATGCTTATTGATTTTGCTCAAGCGGAACAGTGGAATCTTTTCCTTACTTTACTAGATTCATCTGGATTTGAAGTAAGTGAAATTGCACCAGCAGATGATACATATTATTCGTATTTTATTACAATTAAACACAAATATGGAGGTACAAATGATTAAATCTACTAACGTTATCAAGGTTTTTAATGCAAATAAGCAAAATGAATTAAAAGTGTTAAGAGGAATTGATTTAGGTATAACTAAGGGTGAATTTTGTACAATTATTGGGAAATCTGGGTCGGGTAAAACTACACTTCTCAAATGCTTATCGGGACTAGAGAGTGTTACTTCAGGCGAAATTCAAGTAAACAAAAGAAATATAGGTAATCTCTCTAAAAAAGAAGTAAATGTTTTTAGAAAAAATGATATTGCTTTTATTTTTCAAGAATATAACTTAATTGATGATCTAACCTTGCATGAGAATATCTATTTAGAACATGGTGTTATTGAGGAAATTGAAAATCTTATCGATGATTGGGATATTCGTAAAGCAATTAATTTATTTCCTAATCAATGTTCCGGAGGTCAACAGCAAAAAGCTGCGATATTAAGAGCTTTAGTGAAAAGAGCTAAAATACTGTTTTGTGATGAACCTACGGGAGCACTTGATGGGAATTCATCTAAGGAGGTTCTAACAGTATTACAAAAGCTGCAACAAAGTCATCAAACTACGATTGTTCTTATAACCCATAATGAACAAATAACGAAAATCTCCAATCGTGTTATTACTATTCATGATGGGAAAAAGGTTAATGATATGGTAAATGAAGATATTGAATTAGCGGAGAATTTAGAATGGTAAATCAAAATATAAAGAGAAAATTCAGAAAACGTACAATGAGAAGATTAAACACTTATAAATTAAAGTTTCTAGTTATATTTCTTGTTGTTTTTGCTACAACTGGTATCTTTATAAGCTTTTTTGTTGGTACAAGTAGCGTTCTACAATCAGTTGAAAAATTCAACAGCGAATATAACGTAGAGGACGGTATATTTATAACTAATGACGATATTGACGAAAAATTTAAGGATATTTCCTTGGAACAAATTAAAAATGGGGAAGTGAGGGAAGGCGGCAGTACAGTTCGAATATTCCAGTCAAGAAAAAAAATTAATAAATATCAAGTGACCAGCGGTCGTGATATTCAAAACGATAAAGAGATTCTAATTGACAATAACTATTTAAAAGCAAATAAATTAGCGCTCAATGATGAATTGACCTTTAATGGAGAAAAATTAAAAATAGTTGGAACTGCAATATCACCTGATTATATTACAACCAAAAATAGTAATCTAGTGTTGCAAGCTAATTCTGAAGTTTTTGGTATAGCATTTGTAAATGAAGAAACGTTTCAAAGGTTATTCGGTAATGAGTTCTCTTCATATTATGCTTATACTAGCAATCTAGATGTTCAAGAGGTTTCGAAAATCGTTAAACCAACTTATATAAATGATTCTCAAAATAACACGAGGATACAACAAGTAATAGGTGATGCAAAAGCACCAAGGGATCTTGCGTTGCTTTTAACATGCTTACTATATCTAATAGTTGGGGTTCTTTTAAGTGTTTACCATTTTGAAGTATCCAAGAAAGAATCAAATAACCTAGCAACATTTAATAAGTTAGGCTTTAACAAATGGATTCTTTTTAAACATTATATAGCTGAAACGAGCTTAACACTTTTAATTGCATGGTTAATCGGTGGTACAATCGGTATATTTTTGATTGAGACGATTATGCAAATGAATAGCCAAATATATAATTATCCAATTCTTAAAATTGATTATGTGTTATTAACGGAATGTTTAGTTTTCTCGTTAGCTATTGTTTTAGTGATTAACTTTGTTTTAGTTTATCAGTTTTATATAAAATTTAAAAAGAAGAAAAATAAAGTTAAATCTATAAGAAAAAGAAGTAGCAAAATCATGAAATTCATTCCTTTTACTTACCGGTATCGGATAAAGCGGATAAATAGAAATAAAAAGGAAATGGCTTTGTTTATAGTACTGATTTTCTTTGTAGGTTTACTGATTAATTTTTCGTTTTTATTGAAAGACTCTGTAACTAATTATGTCGATGACTTAGCATCAGAGAATATTTTTGAAGAAATTTTGTTTTTAAATCCACCTAATCAACATGATATCAAGGGTGAAGAGTTTAAACTATATAACTTACATGATGAAGACGGTATTACACAAAGTGTTTATGTAATCGGTTCTGATTCTAAGTATTACAATTATAATCTCAAGCTGGCAGATGGAGATGTAATAATTACTCAAGCATTCTCTGATAAATATGGGAAAAAAGTAGGAGATAAGTTACTACTAAAAGATGTAACTAATCAAAAAGATTACTCATTTAAAATTAATAAAGTCAACAATGTTACTACAGTGAGTAATATATATTTAGTTTCCGATAACGGAGAAATGTTCAACCATGAAACATATTCAGTACCTGCAGTAGCTCTATCAAACCCATATGATAATGCTAACGATAGCGGGATAGAAGCTACATTGACTAGGAACGAGATAATAACTTCCGGAAAAAATATCTTAGATGTTATAAACAAACAGATCACACTTATTTTAGGGCTTGCTATAGTTCTACAAGTTGCATTACTTTACTCACTTCTTGAGTTCAGTTATCAAAATAGTATCAAATCAATTAAGACATTAAAATTAGAAGGTTATTCATTAAAAGAACTAATGAGAATGCATTTTTCCTTTAGTTTTCCTATTGCGGTCCTAACTATTATTGGATCATACCTTCTATCAAGAATAGGTGTAAGAGTGTTTTTGGATCAAATTATGTTTGACTTTGTCAACTTTGTTAGAGTTACTGATAATCTAAACATTATATTTGCAAGTAATGGAATGATAATTGCCGTATTTACCTTCTTCTTAATAAGAATAAGGTCAAAAATGAAATGCATTTGAAATGACAATGGAGGTAGACGAGTTTATGAATAGAGTCGTGGTAACAGGAATAGGTATTGTTTCACCAAATGGTATTACCAGAGAAAGTTCCTGGGAAAGTATTGTTAACCTTGAAAGTGGTATTATTCCTTCCAAATATGAAAATACAAAATTTGTTGGGGAGGTAGATGACATTTTTAATGAACCACTTACAACAAAGGATAAGCGGTATATGGATCGTTGTACTCAAATGGCCGTAATTGCATCAAGAGAAGCCGTTAAAGATGCAGATTTATTAATTAATGATGAAAATAATGAAAATGTTTCTGTGTTTGTTGGAAGTTCTGTTGGGGGCATTCGTGCCCTCGCAGATGAGTTTGGAACTGCAGCTGTAAAAGGTGTAGATCAAATGACAATGCTTGTAATACCTAGAAATCTAATTAATATGATAACAGCAAATATTAGTATTGATTTAGGTATAAAAGGTGAATCTCTTGCTTATTCAATTGCCTGTGCTTCAGGAACAGTAGCGGTAGGAGAAGCATTTAAAAAAATTCAAAATGGTAGCAAAAAAATAATATTAGCAGGTGGAGCAGAAGCATGTGTTATTCCACAAGTTATAGAAGCTTTTAGAAAGTTAAGAACTTTGACGAACTCTAAATCCTTAGATAAAGCTAGTGTCCCTTTTTCAAAAGATAGATCTGGATTTGTAATGAGTGAAGGGGCGGCCTTTCTTATTCTTGAAGAGCTTAATCATGCAAAGGAGCGTGGGGTTCATATCTATTGTGAAATAGAAGGTTATGGAAGTTCATCAGATGCTACTTCATTATTGGCGCCTGACCTCAATGGTGTTACAAGATGTATGGAAAATGCATTAATTGATGCTAAATGTAGTTCTGATGAGGTAGAGTACATAAACGCTCATGGTACATCTACTAAACTTAACGACTTAACTGAATCAAAGGCTATAAAGGAAGTATTTAATCACAATCCTTTAGTATCCTCGACTAAATCTTTACATGGACATGCTTTAGGGGCTGCTGGAGCAATTGAAACAGCATTATGTTGTATGATGATTAAAAAAGGAAAATTAATTCCCACTATTAATGTATCAAGAGACAGTGTGGGAGAGGATATAGAAGTTAACCTTCTTCTAGAAGAGGTATCTAATTATAATGGTGGTAAGGTCTTAAATAATTCATTTGCGTTTGGTGGACATAATGCCTCAATTTTATTATCGAACTTTCAGGATTAATTATGGATATTTTCTTCTGTAAGATAAATAAAAACCAAAGTAATCTTATATCAAGAAGAATTCTCACTAAACGAGCTATACAGAGATTAAAAAAAACTACACATCCTAAAAAAAAGCTTCATATTATGTACAGCGATTTACTTATACAGTATGTGCTGTTCACAAAACAAAGAATGAAATATCCGTTGAGTATAACCTATAATATGCGAGGGAAGCCTCTATTATCGAAAGGCTTCTTTAATATTTCAAATTGTAATGAATGGGTTATGTGTACTTACAGTGATAATGCTGCCGTAGGGGCTGATATTGAGGAATATAAGCGGTGCAATCATGAGTTAGCTCAATTCTTCTTTACTCAAGAAGAACTAAAACACTTATTAACTCTATCACAAAGAGAACAAATCAATTTTTTTACAGATGCATGGACTTTTAAAGAAAGTTATGTGAAATGTAAAGGGATTAGTTTATTCGATATTAAAAACAATATCAATTCACCTTTAGTAAGGAATTATTTTATTAAGGATGAAACAGAAATTGAAGGTGAATTATTTCATTATGTACGTGGGGTTATCGAAAATTATAGTTGGTGTTTGTTAAGCGGAAAGAACTTTACTAACTATAATATTAAGTTAGTGTGCTATTCGCAAATTATAGAAACTTTAACTAACATACACAGGGGGAATTATGCAGAGCATTTACATGACTAATCATTTTAACAAAATTTATCAACAAAGAGAAGAATTCGCTAATGAAATACAGTGTTTCAAAAACAAAGAATGGGAACGGCCTTATAAGGATAAGTGGTCTTTTGGAGAAACATATTATCATTTATACTTAATGGTCAGGCGATTTCGACAATTAAATAAGTTATATTTACCACTGTCTAGACCAATTGCTGCAGCAAGAAAAAAGTCACCTTACAAAACCCATAGTAAGGACATATATACTGAATATAAAGAGAAACACAACAAACCAATGAAAGCACCTTTTATTTTGCTACCACCTAAAGGAATAGAAGGTAAAATTTCATTTGAAAGGTTAATTAAAGGGCTAGATAATGAAACGAAGAATTTAGAAAAAATGCTTTCTAAAATCGAAGATGACATTGCTGGCCACATACATTTCCCTGATCCAATCGCTCATAATCCAAACTTAATACAAAGTATTCATTTAATAGGTATACATGAAAAACAACATTTCTTTTTATGCAAAAAATATTATAACTTAAATTAATGTGTCTCTATTGGAGATATACTAATTTATTTGGGTCTGGTGGAAATATATGAAGAATAACACGGAGAATAGTAGACTCCTATTTTGGTTAGCAGTTTTGCTTGGAATTCAGTTGATGCCTCGAATTCGGAATTGGAAGGAATTGAAGCTATTTCGCCCTAGCAAGGAAGAAGTATACGAACATTTTAATGAACTTTTTTCCGGAAAAATTGATTGGGAACTAATGCAAAACATCAGTCTCTATATTGAGTGGTGTAGAAGCGATGCATATAGTCAAAAAAGAACAACTTGATCTACGGAATCAGTCTGTTCAAAATCAGAATATTTTTATCAACCAACTGTTTGGATTAACTGCTTAACAGGTGATTCCTTTAGGAATTCGTGATTCTTTTTTTATTTATCATCTTTTTGCACCAGAACCCTTCTATGAAAATGGCGCGAAAAAGACAAGATGGTTTGCATTAGAACACAAGTGGTATTATCTTGATCCGAATGCCGGTGGTGCTATGGCAACTGGATAATTACTACGATATGATTTTTAATGAATTAAGAACTAGGAACCACCATGATGATGTACCATATATATAAATTAATCATGTAGCAGATATAAAATGTACATAACGCCTTAAAAAAATAATGGGTGGGGGAATTGTGATTAATTGTCGAAAAAATAAGAATTATATAATTTTTTGTTGATTTATGTCGTTTTTAATGTTATATTCATAACAACAAAGAAAGAGAAAACAAAAACCCTTATCGAATTATATATCAGAATTTTTAGTTTTCTTTGATCAGTTTACTTCTTGTGCCGTAGAAGTTTGTGCATTTTTTTTCACTCTTTCTTTGTTTTCTTTTGTAAAAATTTAATTTATTGTTTTTATAACAGTTGGGATTACTATTTTAAAATTATTATGGTTTATAGGAAGGCGACAGGTAATAGATTGGATATTTAACGATAAGTCTATAATAGAGTGAATCTTTGGGTCTTTCCCAGATAGGGGTAGCACCACATCGCCATCAAGCTAATATTTTTAATTACCCCCATAACGAAAATTTTATGCATCGTTGCCTACTGATAATGGGTGTTATATAAAGGAAGGTCAGTACATAACAAAGAAAAATTTATCATATTTTACTAGGAATAATTTGTATATTATGTAAAATAGAGATATGCCTGGAATAAGGTATATCTTTATTTTGTTAGTATGTTTGAAAATTTTGTATATGGTAGGTGTAAAGATGTTAGGTAATTTAATCCATTCAATTTTAGTATTTTTAGAAGGACTTGGTTATTGGGGAGTTATGCTTGGACTAATGATTGAAATAATACCAAGTGAAATTGTGCTAGCATATGCTGGATATTTAGTGTCATCAGGAAATATATCGTTTTTCGGTGCTGTTGTATTCGGTACAATTGGTGGAGTTATAGCACAGCTATTTATATACTGGATTGGTCGTTATGGAGGAAGACCAGTACTTGAGCGTTATGGAAAATATATTTTCATTCAAAAAAAGCATATTGATCATGCGGAAGCATGGTTCAATCGTTATGGAACTGGTGTAATATTTACAGCACGTTTTATTCCTTTTGTGCGCCATGCTATTTCAATACCTGCAGGTATTGCTAAAATGTCACATGTTAGATTTATTACGCTTACTACGCTTGCAATTATTCCTTGGTCGGCATTATTTGTATATTTAGGTTGGAAACTGGGTGAAAAGTGGGAGAATATAAATGAAGTAGCAGGGCCCTACGTTAAATATTTTGCTATTATTGCAGTGGCTCTTGCTGTTTTCTATTTTGTTGTAAAAAAATTAATGAGAAGACGTGGCTAGTAATTTATTATTAGGAATCACCATACATTACTATTAATCTAAGATGAATTTATATCCATAATTCATAGAAAGCGTTATTCTTTTTGTAGAAATATACAGGAAGGATGGCGTTTTTTATGAGTCTTTCGATTCAAGATGAGTTTCATTTGTTTGCTGAAGAACTACAGCGATATCTATCTCCACATATCCTTCAACACCTCGCCCAGGAGACAGGTTTTGGATAACTTTGCAACAGAACCATTTACTTTATATTAGCTTAATTCCTGTTGTTTCTTCTATAGAAAAGAAGGAATTTTATCTTTTTTGTCTAATTATATCTAGATTTGCAAAAAGAGATTATACAACTTTGGAGGAATTATTATGGTAAAATATATTTCAATTCTTGGTTCAACCGGTTCAATTGGTACGTCTGCATTAGATGTAGTCACTACTCATCCGGAACATTTTAAAATTATTGGTTTAACAGCAAATCACAATATTGACCTTCTCGAAAAACAAATATCTACATTTCACCCTCGAATTGTAAGTGTAAGTACAAAAGAATTAGCAGATGCTCTTCGGAAGCGAATTCCTACGGATACAAAAGTCACATATGGAACAGATGGATTAATTGAAGTTGCAACTCACCCTGATTCTAATCTTGTATTATCTTCAGTTGTCGGTGTCTCTGGTCTCCTTCCAACAATTGAAGCATTAAAAGCGAAAAAAGATATAGCAATTGCTAACAAAGAAACATTAGTTGCGGCAGGGTATATTGTGACAGAATTAGCGAAACAAAACGGCTGCCATTTAATTCCAGTAGACAGTGAACACTCTGCCATTTTTCAATGTTTAAATGGGGAAAATACTCAAGAAATTGAGAGGCTTATTGTTACTGCTTCAGACGGTGCATTTCGAGATAAAACGCGCGAAGAAATGGAAATCTTACAAGCTAAAGACGCCTTAAAGCATCCCAACTGGTTAATGGGAGCAAAACTAACCATTGATTCAGCTACATTAATGAACAAAGGCTTTGAAGTCATGGAAGCACGTTGGTTATTTGATATCCCTTATGAGAAAATTGATGTTTTAATTCATAAAGAAAGTATTATTCATTCTTTAGTTGAATTTATAGATGGCTCTATCATGGCACAGCTCGGTGCCCCTGACATGAGAATGCCGATTCAATATGCATTCCATTATCCAACTAGATTACAATCGAACTATAAAAAATTAAACCTACTAGAGATAGCTAGCCTACACTTTGAAAAGCCAGATTTCAAAAAATTCCCTTGCTTACATTATGCGTATGAATCAGGGAAAATTGGTGGTACAACACCTGCTGTCTTAAATGCAGCGAACGAAATTGCAAATACGCTATATTTACAAAACAAAATTTCATTTTTTGATATTGAAAAAACAATTTATTCTACTCTTGAAGCTCATCATAGCACTGCAAATCCAGATTTAGAAACAGTATTAGACGCCGATCGTTGGGCTCGTGAATATGCAAACGAATTATTAATTAGAAAATGAAAAAAGAGCTAGAACAGAACTCGTCTTTTTTAGCTCTCCATTTTACGAGTTCTTTTGTTTTAATACATTTACGTTCACGGAATTGTAAAGAAATGTATTTAAGATATCGCATGCAGAAGGATTTATAGTGATTATTAGTTATGGTCATTGGGAAAGTTCTTTTTAATTAATATAAGCTATATACGGAATAAAGAAACCTAAAAAAAATGGAGGTAATTATGAAAACTTTCATATATATGGTTAGACACGGAGATTCACCAAAGTCTGGAAAAGAAGGAACAAGAGGATTAACTGAAAAAGGAAAATTAGATGTTCAACGAATAACAGATATATTACAAGGTGAGGGAATCGACGTTGTTATCTCAAGTCCATACAATCGTTCAATTCTAACTGTTCAGCAGTTAGCGAAGCAAATAGGACAAGAAGTTTTAGTATTTGAAGACTTAAAAGAGAGAATTTTTATTGCTGAAGAGGAACGAATGTCGGATAAAGAATTATTTCCTTTGATAAAAAAGTCATTTTTAGACCCCGACTTTGCTTTAACGGGAGGAGAGTCTAATGTCGACTGTCAGAAACGTGCTATAAAAGTCTTAAAAGATGTATTAAACACCTATCGAGGACAGAAAGTAGTATTAGGAACTCATGGAGCTGTTATGACTTTGATGATGGGGTATTATGACAGTAAGTATGATTTGAATTTTTTACTACAGACATCAAAACCAGATATATACAGAATGGAATTCAATGGACAGGAATTGGTGGAGGTTAAAAGATTGTGGAAAGTTTCATAGATTGCCATAGCTTCTCCCAATGACGTGTATTATAAACAATAGGGTTACTGCGGTAACTCTTTTTCTTATTGCACTAACGGGAGATTGAGTTCAACAATTTAAAAAATCCGGTTCCTTAGCGTACAAAATTCAACTTTTGTTCTTGCTATCTCGAGGTGAAATGGGAGGGAATGTTTTTTGAACAGGATACCTTTAAAGTTATTTTTTAAATCAATTCTATTCTTTTTATTATGCGGTATTGTTGTTTATTCTATATTTCAGATTATATTTGTCTGGAGTGTTTCGAGAGGATTAGGGAGGGATGATATAGTCGGATTTTCTGATAATAAGTATGTACTTGGTCGTCCACCTGTTAGCTATAATTTATATAAAAAAGATAGTGGGGAAACTATATTAGATAATGTTATTGGTTATAAAAAAGGAAAAACTAAAAGCTATGTTCGGAATGAAATTGAATTTGTAGTGATAGATGAGATAAAGGGTAGCTATGAACTGTATAAAATAGAAAATGCTTCAGAAAAGGAGATAGAACAGCTGAAAGAAATGAAGAAATTAGAATAAACGAGACTATCTGAAAGGTAAAAATGCTGTTGGTTTGAAATAAAGGTTGATAACTAATAATAAAGTTTAATAAAAGTCTAACTTCAGGATTCTTCATTAAACAGAGGGGCAGGTTATTTGAAGACGGTGGAGAGTATTGTTAGTGTTTTATATAGGAGGGATAGTATGAGAGATACAAAGATGAAAGCTCAAACAGTGAAAGAAACATTTGTTCAACTTAATGGTTTTAAATTATTTACAAAATTTTATGGGGATAAAAAGAATAAACCAACTGTTATAATGGATGCTGGATATGGAGACTATTCTAAATCATGGAAGTTTATTGTGTCTGAAATTTCTGTACTTACAAATGTCCTCGTTTATGATAGGGCTGGATTAGGAAAAAGCGGGAAAAGCTTGAATCCTAGAACAAGTACATATATGGTAAAAGAGTTAAAAGAAACCCTTAGTCGATTGAGTATTGAGCCCCCTTACATCTTGGTGGGACATTCTTTTGGTGGGGTAAATGCACGCATATATACTTCTGAATATCCTGAAGAGGTCGCAGGGGTAGTGCTAGTTGACTCTACACCTGAAGATTATAAAGATAGGTTTTTGCCAACAATGCCTAAGGAGTTTCAAGATGCTTATAACAAACAATTTGTTTATGAGGGTACATATGATGAATTTATGGAAAGCCTGCAACAGCTAAAGGATTCAAGAAGGAAACTGAGTGTCCCTTTAATTGTTATATCAGCAGGTAAAAAAGCTCATTATTCAGAAGAATCACAAGGGCTATGGAATAAAATGCAGAAAGAGATTCTTCAAATATCCTCTAATGGTGAATTTATAATAGCTAAAAATAGTGCCCATTATATACAAAATGATGAACCAGAAGTCGTAGTTAATGCAGTAAAAAGGTTAATTAATAACATTTGAAAATTGTATTGTGAAGTAATCAAACTTTTTTATAAAAATTCCATACTTCATTAGAAAGCTTAACTATATTTTGATCAATCTTTATTCAAAATATAGTTTATTTATTGGATGCTGATTAGGCTATGCGATTTCTTTTTATCAAACTTAATTAAATTTCTACAAATGCACACATGTTATTGTTAGATCTAAAAAATGATTTAGACTGATAACTGGGTTTTATTTTATGAAAAGAATTATTATTAAAATAAAGCATTAGGGGTTCAGTCCCATGCCCTCAAGCTAATATTTTGAAGTGTCCCCAAAACGAAAATTTTCTTCGTTTTGGGGAACTACCAATTTCTTAAGTTGATGGGCATGGGGCGGTACCCCATCGCTATCAAGCTAATAAAAAGAAATACCCTCAAAATGAATAAAATGCGTTATTCTTTCTGTAGAATCATAGGAAAGGATGGCGTTTTTTGTATGTCTATTTCTGTATCTGACGAACTACAACTATTTGCACAGGAGATTCAGAGTCTTTTATCCCCAAATACCTTACAGAATCTAGCTAGAGATGTTGGGTTTGTACAGCGAACAAGTAAGTATCGAGCACAAGATTTAACAGCTTTATGCGTATGGATAAGCCAAAGTGTAGCAAAAACTTCCTTAACCCAGTTATGTAGTTGTTTAGAAGCATCAACAGAAGTACTCATCAGTCCTGAAGGACTGAATCAACGATTTAACGTCGCAGCCGTGCAGTTCCTACAACAAGTATTAGCTAAACTTCTGAACCGAAAATTATCTTCATCTCGGTTGTTTTCTTCTCCCTATACTTCTATTTTTAAGAGTATTCGCATCTTAGATTCAACTGCATTTCAACTTCCAGATGTATTTTCATCGGTTTATCCAGGTGCAGGAGGTTGTAGCCATAAGGCTGGTATAAAAATTCAACTTGAATATGACCTTTTAAGTGGACAGTTCCTCCACATTCATACAGGACCAGGTAAACAACATGATCGAACCTACGGTTCTTTGTCCGTCCCGACTGTGAAAGCGAATGATTTGTGTATCCGGGATTTAGGCTATTTTCACCTCAAAGATCTTCAACATATACACGATAACAAAGCTTACTATATCTCTCGTATTAAATCCAATACACGTATTTATCAGAAAAATCCTAACCCAGATTACTTCCAAGATGGACGAATAAAGAAGAGTACGCAATACATTCAGTTAGATATGGAGAATTTGATGAATTCCCTTCACTCAGGACAAACCTATGAAATAACAGATGCTTATGTAGGGATGAGTGACAAAGTACCAACTCGTGTCATCGTCCATCGACTTACCGAAGAGCAACAACAAAAACGTCTACGAGATCAAGCTGTTCGAGAGAAAAAGAAAGGAATGACATATTCTCCTCGTAGTAAACGGCTCAGTGGTATAAATGTGTATATGACAAACACCCCTATAGATATTGTCCCGATGGGACAGGTACATGACTGGTATTCTTTGCGTTGGCAAATCGAAATTTTATTTAAAACGTGGAAGTCATTCTTTCAAATTCATCATTGTAAAAAGATAAAACCAGAACGATTGGAGTGCCATTTATATGGTCAATTGATTGCCATTCTACTCTGTTCTTCTATCATGTTTCAAATGCGCCAATTACTCCTTATGAAGAAAAAACGGGAGCTTAGTGAGTATAAAGCAATATATATGATTAAAGACTATTTTCTTCTTCTATTCCAAACTATTCAAAAAGACACCCAAGAGCTATCAAAGGTGTTACTTCGCCTGTTCAATCTCCTACAGCAAAACGGGCGGAAATCTCATCGATATGAGAAAAAAACGGTCTTTGATATATTAGGTGTCGTTTACAATTGTACCCTGTCTAATAATCAAGCCGCTTAATTCAAAAATGTGAAACCCGTTAGGGTTTATTTCGTATGCAAATTTTAAAATCACCTACACTTGCCCTTTAGAAAAAAGAAACAATCTCGCCTAAAATTGACTTTACATAATTTTAGCTTGATAGCGATGGGGTAGCACCACATCACAATCAAGCTAAGAAAAGCAAATACCCCCAAAACGAAATTTTTATTATTTTACAGTTATTTACGGGAATTCAGATCATTCAACTTAAAATAACTGTTAGTTTTCCAAATAATCAATATCTGATTTTATCTAATAGGTTTACAGAGGGTTATGTAAGGACACTAAGCGTTAATATAATACTTCGCGACTTCTTTTATCGTAGTTTACCTGGAAAAGCTCTTCTCTACTTGGCGGTGGTGGGGGCTTTTTCTTATACACTTTTACTTTTTTAATTCTTTTAGCGTTACATCCCTAAAGAACTTTGAATAAGGTTTGTCGCTATCGTTTATCTATGGGATACTATTTAATCTTTTAATAAATCTTCGTCTAAAAAGAGTTCGATGTCATCTAAATTTATACTTTTTTTTCTTTCATGAATTGAAAATTTTAAAATAAATTCTTCAAAAGAGTTTGCTATAAGATAATAATATTCTTTTCCATCTTCGTTTATTGTTTCACCTTCATGATACCAATAATAAATTTTACCCCTGTATTTATCTTTTAAGCCTATACATATTAAATCTCCCCCGTCTGCATCTGCAATAGGCATTACACTACTTCCTAAAATATCCTTATAAGTTTGAATGATTGATTCAATTTCATAGGCATCACTAGTAATACCATAAAAGCCACCTATCGGGTCAAAACCATCCTTGGGAGTTACAGGGGTAACTTCAATTGGCTGGTACATTCTATTATCCTTAATAAAACACCCTCCATATTCAAGCAAAAACTCTTTGTAGTCTAATGGTAAATCTACACCATATATTCGTTCAATTGTTTCGATTGACTTATATGCATCTTCTTTTTTTGATACTACCATTTCCGAATCAATTATTTCATTTAATACTTGCTTTATTATTTTGTTCATTTTATTTTCCTCCTCTTAAATCTGATGCTGAACCTATATGTGGTATATTAGCATGTAAATCTGTTGGAATTAACTCAATTTCAGTAGAACTTTTATGGTGGGGTGTTAACCTTTTTTCTTTTAACCAGGCCGTTCCTTGATTCTTTGATTTAAAGTATACGCATAGGTAAATAGAGAAGAATGTAGCATTCTTACCTAACATCCTATATTTATATTTGAGTAGTATTTGGAAGATGTGAGCAAATACCATCAATATGAGGCTGTAGGTGATTTCTCGAATATAAAAACCTATATTGATAATTGTAGTGACCCTACACTAAAAGCACAGGTAGATGCTAGTACTATTGTGGTGATTATAGCAAATTAAAAGCAAAAATTGGAGAGATAGCTCCAGGTTTTGGGACAATAAAAGGGGGAACACAAATACAACTTCCTTTAACAGTCGAACAATTAGAAGGATTGAAACAAATAAAATAAGGAGGATAATTTTAATATGACAAGAGATGAGGCAAAACGAATCCTATCAGAAGAAGGATTAAAATATTATAACTGGTTTCATGAAAAAGATGTGGATCCGGATGAGGTTCTAATTTATAAAGAGGATAATAAGTGGGTTGTTTGTGCAACTGATGAGAGAGCGAGTATTGTAGAAACCTCAATTGCTCATTATGGTAATGAAGAAGAGGCATTAGATGATTTTATTAAACGAGTAAGATTGGAAAAGATAGTAAAGCCATGAAGATAAAAGGTTGAGTTAATTATTTTTTGAATATAGTTAAAAAGCAGTAACCCGAAATTAATTTCAGGCTACTGCTTTTTAAGTTAGTCCTGGGGTCTCGCCACATTGCTATCAAGCTAAGAAAAACAAATACCCCCAGAACGAAATTTTGTGCTAACTTTTAACAGAAAAGCTCATTTTTTCGTTTTGGGGTAATTCTGAATGCTTAAGTTGATGGGCATGGGGTACCGCTAGCATTTCGGAAAAAACCCACGCTGTTTAGTAACAATAAAGTCGTTTAAAAAACGCCAGTCATACTATTGAACAAAATGGCCATTTTCTGGAATAAAGCGATTGCTCAAATCACGGAATTTTGAAATAATTTTTTATTAAGTTAAAGGGCAGGAATTTAGAATATGGCCGAAGCATATTGTATATAAAAAAATTAACATTAGTTTCTTAATTCTTTTTATTGGGAGGAAGAGTCGGATGGAAATAAAATGGATAGGTGTTAGTGTCCTCACCGGATTCTTTCTACTGGAGCTTGGTGCCATGGCTGCGTTCAGTTACTGGGGTTATCATATCAAGACAGGGGCAGCGGTCAAAATTATACTCGCGGTTGCCACGCCACTAGTCATAGCAACTCTATGGGGTATGTTTCTCTCCCCGAAGGCGTCGATCCCCATCTTCTCCTTCCCCATACGAACTACGCTTAAGCTGGTTGTGTTCATTGTTGCTTCCGCAGCTTTGTACGCAAGTGGGCAAAGCGCGTTCGCAGTTACTTTTCTGACGGTGTCCCTTCTTATCGTGGCAGCAGTCTTCATCTTGAAGCTTCATAATGTATATATGTGAAGTGGATTAGTCTAAAACCGAACTTCAATAATCGGGCGTGATTGTTGAAGAAGACTTAGATTTTAAACGACTTTATTGTTATTCAATTTAAGCAATGTAATTCACAATACAGAGATATTAAACAACTATTAAAAACACCGTCTAGGTTAACTGGACGGTGTTTTGTGTGATTATAAGGGCAGAATTAAACATCTTTATTGTAACTGATCATATAACAAAGTTTAACCGTTTTGAAAAAAGATTAACTGTTTATAAAAAAGATGCACCGTTTTATTCCTTTGGATTTACTTATCTA
>NZ_JBALMG010000048.1:0-40015 GCF_036963225.1 Bacillus sp. JJ783
TAGAGGGGTTAGGATGTATTTAATATACATCCTAACCCCTCTATCTGTTTATTATGTTGTTTGTATACTATTAATTAGGAGATAGATAAAACCTCGACTAATTAAAGTTTCACTGACCTTTTTGTTTTTATGGAATTATTCAAATATGAGGGTCTGTTTAAGGTTTTAGTAACTTAGAAACGATTTGAGGAATTTGATTAGCTGGTGAAACCGTATTAAGTGCAACTAGATGCTCCATCGCAATATTCATCCCGTACGAAGGCTGCCTAGCATGCATACTTAAAACACTCGTACCAATACGCATAATAGATACTCCTTATAAATTGATATAGTCAGTGATCTAAAGCTAATAAACGGCTATGAAAAGAGGACTTATGCTTACTTTATCTTTGTGTTTTAATACACGGGACGAGGGCAAAATAAGCCTTGACCGCTTCTAAACACGGCTGGAGCTTCTCTCCAGGCTAAAAAAAGCTTTTAATCTATTTATATAGAAAAAACAAACCTCTCTGTAAGCAGAGAGGTTTGTTCATGAAGCTAACTCAAATGGCTTATTGTAATAATTTAGAAACCATTTGTGGAGTTTGGTTTGCTTGAGAAAGCATGCTAATACCAGCTTCGTTCAAGATCTTGAACTTAGTCATTTCAGACATTTCTTTCGCCATGTCAGCGTCTTCGATTTGAGAAGCAGCTGAAGCCATACTAGATTGTTGGCTCTTCAGATTGTTTACATTAAAGTCTAGACGGTTTAATGTAGCACCTAAAGTTGCACGATTAGAAGCTACCATTGTAAGAGCAGCATCGATGCTGCCAATAGCAGCTAAAGGATCATCGCCATTTGTTGTGTCAGCAGCTGTAGTACCAATTGCAGTTGCATATGCAGCTTGAATCTCATTTGCTCTATCGTCTTTATCACCAGCTGCAGCTGCGGAATAGCTATTAAATGCATTTTCTACGTTTTGGACTTGTGCTTTATCAGTAATAAATCCTTTTACCTTATCAAATGCATCTTTAGCGTTTTGAACATCTAAATCTAAAGTTGCAGCAGTTTGGCTAGTAGTTTTAAGGCGATCAGTCGTATTTTTTGCAAGATCAAGAGCGGCTTGCGTTAATTTTTCACTTCCGATATTAACCTTATCAAGGCCAAGTTTATTTAATGTAACAGCTTTTAAGTCAATGTTTATTCTTTTTGTACTTTGGTCAGTATCAAGTGTTTGAATTTTTATTATGCCATCCTGATTTAATAATGGTTTGTCGTTAAATTCTGTATTTTCTGCAATATAAGTGATTTGTTCTTTTAATTGATCAAACTCTTTATTTAAGGCAATTTTATTGTCATCTGTATTTGTTTGATTCGCAGATTGGTTGGCGATGTCACGCATACGAAGTAAAATGTTAGATACTGAGTTTAAAGCGGAATCAGCTGTACGGATTAATGCCATGCCGTTTTGCGTGTTATCAGCAGCTACTCCTAAACCGTTTTCACGTGCACGCATACGAGTTGCGATAGCAAGACCTGCTGCATCGTCAGAAGCGTTGTTGATACGTTTACCGCTTGATAAACGGTCCATAGCGTTGCTCATTTTATTTTGGTTTTGGCGCATGTATTCTTGCGTACGCATGCTATTAATATTTGTATTAATTCTCATAATAAGAACCCCCATTTTTTTATATTGACTTTTCTGTTAATTACAAAACGGTAATATACAAAAAAAACAATTTCGAATTTATTGTAATCCTTGCTATAACGGGTGTCAACTGAAAATTTGAATTAATAAATATAAAAAAATAACAGTTTAACAATGTAGTCATTTTTTTATTGCAAAGGATTATTGCAAACTTTTTTAAAAAACTCTAATATTAGATTATCTTTGTTTATCGAAAAGGTGATATTATGGTAGTTGGAAATATAGTAAAAGAAGTTCTTGCATATAAAAAAGGACAAATTCAGCAAAAGTTAAGTAGTCCGCAGGCGTTCGTTAGTAGTCGTTTTCAAGATCAATTGCAGAGTGAACCTGCGAAGGAGACGAAGGTTACTCCGCAAACGGCAAAAGTAGAAGATATGAGTCAGCCGGTACAATCTATGAAAATAGAAACGGTTGTTAATAAACCGGTAGAGCCTATAAAAGTAGAGGAAACGAGTAAGCTTGAGGAGACGGAGAAAGCTGAAACGAAGAAAGTGGATGAAGTGCAAGTCGCGCAAAAAGAGTTTGAGCGACGTTTCCCAGAAACGAAAAATGAGCCTGCTGATACGTGGGGATTAACGAATAAGTATAATATTCAGAAAATACGTTCTTCAAATGAGGGTAAGTATGAGGATATTATTGATCGCGCTAGTCGTACATATGGAATTCCGAAAACATTAATTCAAAAAATGATTGAAGTAGAGTCTAATTTTAATCCGAAAACGGTGTCACATGCAGGAGCGATGGGGCTTATGCAACTTATGCCAGCGAATGTGAAAGAGATGGGTATAAAAAATCCATTTTCACCAGCTGAAAGTATTGAAGGCGGCGTGAAAGAATTAAGTGGTTATTTAAAGAAAAATAACGGTGATTTAGTATTAGCGCTTGCTTCTTATAATGCTGGTCCTGGTAATGTGAGAAAGTACGGAGGTGTACCTCCATTTAAAGAAACGCAAGGATATATTAAAAAAATATTAAATATCGACGTTTCGAAATAAGAAATTTCATTTATATATAAAGAGAATATGGAATTTTCGTGAACATGATATGGGAGTTGGCTAGATTGAAATTACAAGATGATATTCCGTTAACAATTTATTTTGAAATCGGAAATACAAAAAAGAAAATTGAAGATCTGCTTCATATTACGAAAGGTACATTGTATCGTCTTGAAAATTCAACAAAAAATACGGTGCGTCTTATGCTTGAGAATGAAGAGATTGGAACCGGAAAGATTTTGACGAAGAATGGAAAAATGTACGTTGAAATCGTTGAATTGAAAAGGTAGGGAAGGGGATTTTCATGAGTGGCGATAAATTAAGCCAAGAGCAAATTGATGCCCTGCTGAAGGCGGTAAATGAAGGCGAGGAAATGCCAGCTTTCGCACAAGAAGCAGGGAAGCAAGATAAATTTCAAGAGTATGATTTTAATAGACCGGAGAAGTTTGGTGTTGAGCATTTACGTAGTTTGCAAGCAATTGCGTCGACTTTTGGCAAACAGACGTCACAGACGTTGTCAGCTCGTATGCGTATTCCGATTGAACTAGAGCCTTCGACCGTTGAACAAGTTCCGTTTACGAGTGAGTATGTGGAGAAAATGCCGAAAGATTACTATTTATATTGCGTTATTGATCTGGGCCTTCCAGAGCTTGGAGAAATCGTAATTGAAATTGATTTAGCGTTCGTTATTTATATTCATGAATGCTGGCTTGGCGGAGATAGTAAGCGTAACTTTACGATGCGTAGACCGTTAACTGCGTTTGAGTTTTTAACGCTTGATAATATATTTGCTCTTCTTTGTAAAAATTTACAACAATCATTTGAAAGCGTTGTTGCGATTGAACCGAAGTTTGTAACGACGGAGACAGATCCGAATGCGCTGAAGATTACGACAGCGAGCGATATTATTTCACTATTAAATGTAAATATGAAAACAGATTTTTGGAATACGACAGTTCGTATCGGTATTCCGTTCTTATCTGTTGAAGAAATTATGGATAAGTTGACGTCTGAAAATATTGTCGAACATTCTTCGGATAAGCGTAAAAAGTATACGTCTGAAGTAGAAGTGAAAGTAAATCAAGTGTACAAGCCTGTTCACGTTGCGATTGGTGAGCAAAAGATGACAATGGGCGAGATTGAGCAAATTGAAGAAGGCGACATTATTCCGCTTCATACGAAAGTAACAGACCAACTACGTGGTTATGTAGATGGAAAACATAAATTTAATTGTTTTATCGGGAAAGACGGAACGCGTAAGGCGCTCCTATTTAAAAGTTTTATAGAGTAGGAGGATTTATATGAAGCATGAAGTATCTCCTGTGTCATTAATGGGATTAGAAGAATTTGCCGGGAAGCGAAATGAAGCGGGGAAGGCGCATATTGATACCGTTTCAGATATTTCAATTGAACTTGGAGTAAAGCTTGGGAAGTCATCTATTATGCTTGGTGATGTGAAGCAATTAAAAGTTGGCGATGTTCTTGAAGTAGAGAAAAATTTAGGACATAAAGTAGATGTATATTTAAGTGATATGAAAGTCGGTATTGGTGAAGCGATAGTAATGGATGAGAAATTTGGCATTATTATTTCTGAAATTGAAGCTGATAAGAAACATGCAGCGCTTATGAACGCGCAAAATCAAATGCAGGATAAAGAGTAGAGGAGGAGTCATATGTCGTATATGACGACCTTATTTCAAGTCGTTTTACTGTTTGGTGCGCTCGGCTATGGTGCATATTATATGACGAAAAAGACGCGCAAACAGCAGTTTTTTAAGCAAGGTGAAAACGGACACATTCAAGTGAAAGACGGCGTGTATTTAAATCATCAAACGAGCGCCTTTTTGTTTGAAGTCGACGGAAAGCAAGTGTTCACTGTTATTAGTAATAACGGTGTACAATCTGTGCAGTTAACAGGGACAGGAAATCAGTTTCAACAAGCGCTAGAAGACGCGGTGAAGAGTGAAACGAAAAAAGTAGAGGATCCATCATGAGAATAAAGAAACAGTTATCGTTATTTGCCGTTATTTTCGCATTTTCTATTATTTTTTCATTTGTTTTTGCAAATCCAGCGTATGCAGCCCCGAACGGCTTTATTAATTTCGAAAATGGAAAAGAGTTTACGAGTAATTCAAGTGTACAACTATTCGCGCTCGTTACCCTTCTATCATTATCTTCTTCTATCGTTCTTTTATTTACGCATTTTACTTATTTTATGATTGTTCTTGGGATTACTCGTCAAGGGCTTGGAGTTATGAATTTACCACCGAACCAAGTGCTTGTTGGACTCGCATTATTTTTATCGCTGTTTACGATGCAGCCAGTGCTTGGTCAATTAAAGAGTGATGTGTGGGACCCGATGACGAAAGAAAAAATAACAGTAAGTCAAGCTGCGGAGACGACAGCTCCGATTATGAAAGATTATATGTCGAAGCATACGTATAAGCATGATTTGAAAATGATGCTGAAAGTGCGCGGAGAAGAGTTGCCGAAAGATTTAAAGGATCTTTCACTGTTTACGCTTGTGCCATCCTTTACGTTAACGCAAATTCAAAAAGGTTTACTTACAGGGATGTTCATTTATTTAGCGTTTGTCTTTATTGATTTAATTATTAGTACACTTTTAATGTACCTTGGGATGATGATGGTACCGCCGATGATTTTAAGTTTACCATTTAAAATACTCGTTTTCGTATATTTAGGTGGATATACAAAAATCGTCGATATTATGTTTAAGACGGTCGCCTGAAGCGTTTGATGCTATGTGATAGGAGTCATATAAATGAATACGTCACCAATTATAGATATTTTCCAAACCTTTTTTTATAAAGGGGTTATGATTTTAATGCCGATTGCCGTTGTAAGTATGATTGTCGTTATTATTATCGCGGTTATTATGGCGATGATGCAAATTCAAGAGCAAACGCTGACGTTTTTACCGAAAATGGCGAGTATTGTGCTCGTTATTATCATTTTAGGTCCGTGGATGTTTCAAGAGTTAACGATGCTTATTTTAGATTTATTTGATAAAATCCCATCGCTATTGCGTTCGTACTAAGATAGGTGAACTGAAATGAATATGGAATTATGGGCGGCGACGTTTTTTGCTTTTTGTCGCATTACTTCATTTTTATATTTTCTACCGTTTTTCTCAGGCCGATCAATTCCGGCGATGGCAAAGGTTACATTTGGACTCGCTCTTTCGATTACAGTGGCAGATCAAGTGGATGTCTCTCACATAAAGACAGTTTGGGATGTAGCAGCTTATGCAGGAACGCAAATTGTAATTGGGTTATCACTTTCAAAAATTGTAGAGATGCTGTGGAACATTCCGAAAATGGCAGGGCATATTTTAGACTTTGATATCGGTTTATCACAGGCAAGTTTATTTGATGTAAATGCAGGATCACAGTCTACTTTACTATCAACAATTTTTGATATATTTTTTCTTATTATTTTTATTTCACTTGGCGGTATAAATTATTTCGTTGCCACGATTTTAAAGTCGTTTCAATATACAGAGGCGATTTCAAAATTGTTGACGACTAGTTTTTTAGATAGTCTACTCGCAACGTTATTATTTGCGATTACATCAGCGGTCGAAATTGCGTTGCCGCTTATGGGCAGTTTATTCATCATTAACTTCGTTCTTATTTTAATCGCAAAAAATGCACCGCAATTAAACGTTTTTATGAATGCGTACGTAATTAAAATAACGTGTGGTATTTTGTTTATTGCGATGAGTGTACCGATGCTCGGTTATGTGTTTAAAAATATGACAGACGTATTACTGGAAGAGTATACGAAACTATTTAACTTTTTCTTAACGAAGTAGGGGGACGCGCATGGCAAAGGATAATAAAACAGAAAAGGCCACCCCGCAGAAGCGTAAAAAATCGCGTGAAGAAGGGAATATCGCCCGGAGTAAAGATTTAAATAATTTATTTTCCATTCTTGTATTAGCAGTTGTCGTTTACTTTTTCGGAGATTGGCTCGGTTATGAGATCGCGAATTCCGTAGCGGTACTGTTTGATCAAATTGGAAAAAATACAGATTCGACCGAGTATTTTTATTTAATGGGCATATTACTTCTGAAAGTATCGGCTCCTATATTAATACTTGTATATGCTTTTCACTTGTTCAATTATATGATTCAAGTTGGTTTCTTATTTTCTTCTAAAGTAATTAAGCCGAAAGCATCACGTATTAATCCGAAAAACTATTTTACGAGATTGTTTAGTCGTAAAAGTTTAGTAGATATTTTGAAATCACTGTTTTATATGGGATTAATCGGTTACGTTTCGTACGTTCTCTTTAAAAAGAATTTAGAGAAGATTGTTAGTATGATTGGATTTAACTGGACAGCGTCACTTACTGAAATTATTAGCCAAATTAAATTTATCTTTTTAGCCATTTTAATTATTTTAATCATTCTTTCTATTATTGATTTCATTTATCAAAAATGGGAGTACGAACAAGATATTAAGATGAAAAAAGAAGAAGTGAAACAAGAGCATAAAGATAATGAAGGGGACCCGCAAGTAAAGGGGAAACGAAAAAACTTTATGCATGCTATCTTGCAAGGGACAATTGCGAAGAAGATGGATGGTGCAACGTTTATTGTGAACAACCCGACGCACATTTCGGTTGTGCTTCGTTACAATAAACAAGTTGATGCAGCGCCTATTGTCGTTGCAAAAGGGGAAGATGAGCTCGCATTATATATACGAACGCTTGCCCGTGAACAAGAAATACCAATGGTGGAAAACCGTCCGCTTGCTCGTTCTTTATATTATCAAGTTGAGGAAGACGAGACGATTCCAGAAGATTTATACGTAGCTGTAATTGAAGTTATGCGCTATTTAATTCAAACGAACGAACTTGAAGTATAATAGCGCGTTTGGAGGGGATCTCTTTGTTTAAGATGGATTCTGCAAGAACCTATTTTTCTATCTTTTTAGCAGCGTCATTCGTTGTGGCGCTCTTAATTCCACTTCCACCATTTATACTTGATATCGTTATCGTTTTTCTACTAAGTATGTCAGTGCTTATTTATATGCGAGCTACAAGTATTAACGAGTGGGATGAATTAAAGTCATTTCCGACGATGTTGTTATTAATCGGGATTTTCCGCGTATCGATTAACGTTTCGACGACGCGAGCGATTTTAACAGACGGAAATGCGGGTCATGTTATTGAAGAGTTTGGCCAGTTCGTAATTGGCGGGAACTTATTAATTGGTATCGTTATTTTTATAGTTTTAATCATATTCCAGTTTATCGTTGCAAACGGTGCGTCTCGTACTGCTGAAGTTGCAGCTCGTTTTACACTTGATTCTTTACCAGGGAAACAAATGTCTATCGATGCTGACTTGAATCAGCGTCTTATTACAGAAAAAGATGCACAGGCAAAACGAAAAAAATTAAATATGGAAACAGAGTTTTACGGAGCGATGGATGGTGCTGGAAAGTTCATTAAAGGGGACGTTATTTTCGGGATTGTCATTTTATTTGTAAACATTATTTTCGGTTTAATTGTTGGTATGATGCAGCAAGGAATGAGCTTTGCAGATGCGGCTATTCACTATACACAGTTAACTGTCGGTGACGGAATCGTAAACCAAATCGGTTCGTTAATGCTTGCGATTTCAACAGGGATTATCGTAACGCGAGTATTTGACGGTTCATCTGATACAGTAACTGAAGGAATCTTTAAAGAGTTATTAGCGCATGAAGTTGTTGTATATGCGCTTGGTGGTTTATTTATCGCAATGGGTGTTTTTACACCGTTACCATTTCTACCATTTGCTCTCGTTGGAGGCACGATTGTTTTCTTAGGAGTTCGTAATAAAAAGCGAATAAAGAAAGAAAAAGAAGACGAGCTTCAAAAAGAATTAGAGATGATTCAAGGCGATGAAGAGCAACTGCAACAAGTGGAAGATTCATTCGGAGTCTTTACGGATAAATATCCAATTATTGTAGAGCTCGGATTAGATTTAGCGGCACTTGTAAAGCAGAAGATTAACGGGGAAACAGCTCGAGATAAAGTTGTTCTTATGAGGAAGTCAATTATTACCGACCTTGGTATTAACGTTCCTGGAATTAACTTTAAAGATAATACGAGCTTTAGACCACGTGGACGTTACATTATTCGTATTAAAGGTGCAAAGGCGGCTGAAGGTGTTTTAAAATCAGGTTATTTATTAGCACTGAAAACACCGAACGTAATGGCTGATTTAGATGCAGAACCAGCGAAAGATCCAATTTTCGGCGAAGATGGATATTGGATTTTGGAGCATATGGTACAAGATGCACAAATGAAAGGCTATCAAGTGTTAGAGCCGCTTAGCATATTAATTACACATTTAGATGTTGTCGTTAGACGTAACCTTCATGAGTTAATTCAGCGTCAACATGTGAAAGATTTAATTCAATCGCTGGAAACTGATAATGGCGTTTTATTAGAAGAAATTAAGAAGAAAGAAATCGATTTATCACTTGTTCAAAATGTTATTAAACAACTGCTGAAAGAAGGAATTTCAATCCGTGATTTACCAACGATTATTGAAGGTATTATTGACGGGAAAGAAATTTATCAAAACCATGTTGATGGTGTAACGGCGTTTGTTCGTGAATGTATTTCAAAAGTTATTTGTGAGAGTGCGAAAAATCCGGATGGAAAAATTTATGCAGCGCTTTTCGCTGATTCAATCGAGTTAGATGCGGATGTTGTTAATAATTCATACCAAGGTTATTTATTAAACTGGGATTTAGATTTAGAAACGCGAGTAGTAGAGCAAGTACAGCGCGTTTTTAAACAAGCTCGTTTAATGGGAAGAGAGCCAGTATTATTAACACGCAGAAAAGATTTCAGGTTTGCGATTGTGAGACTTCTTGAACGTTATCAAATAGAAGCTAAAGTATTATGTATTAGTGAATTAGCACCAGAAATTGTTGTAGATCAAATTGCTTATATTGAATAGTAGGGGGTGAAGTAATGGAAAGTACAGAAAAAAAAGAAGCGTTAATGCGAATAAAAGCAGCTTCGAAAAATGAATTGTATCGAAAGTTATTTGACCAATATGGTACAGATTATTACTACGTTGTCGATGAAAGTGTAAAACGAAACATCCCGTTTTTTTGGAAGAAGAATTATGAAATGTTAGTCGCTTTTCCTGAAGATAAACAGGAAGAAAGTAACGAAGGCATAGCTCAGTTTCATGACCAATTAATGGATGTTGTAAATGAACCTTCAGAAGAAATTGTGAAGGCAAATGGAATTCAATCGGTATTGCACAATTTAGAAAACGTAACGACTTCTATGCCGTACGCAGCGATGCAAACAGGAAATAGTGAAGAATGGGCAAGAAAAAAAGAGAAACTATTACAACTGTTTGAAAAAGGGATTGTCGTTGTGAAACGTACGGAAGAGGCGAAAGCAACGAAAAAACAGCCTGCTGTGAAACAAGCTATTCCTGTCAAGAAAGAAGAGGTAGTTGTTAAAAAAGAAAAGCAGGAATCTGTGCCCTTTATTATTCAAAAAGTAATTCGGATGTTAGAACAAAACGATGTGGAACAATATTTCATTCATGCATATGCTGAAAAGTTAAAAGTGAAGTTTGAGAATGCAACGATGATTACGGAAGAGGAAGTCATCGGATACATATTGGAAGATATGAGATCTCATTTCAATACTGAAAACGTATTTGAAAAAGAAGTACAAACGATTGCATTAATCGGTCCAACTGGCGTTGGAAAAACGACGACACTTGCGAAAATGGCATGGCAGTTTCACGCTAAGAGAAAAACAGTTGGTTTTATTACGACAGACCACTCTCGCATTGGAACAGTGCAGCAATTACAAGATTACGTAAAAACAATTGGGTCAGAAGTAATCGCTGTGCGAGATGAAGCTGCAATGACAAGGGCGCTCACTTATTTTAAAGAAGAAGCACGCGTCGATTATATATTAATAGATACAGCCGGGAAGAATTATCGTACGTCAGAAACGGTTGAAGAAATGATTGAAACGATGGGACAAGTAGAGCCAGATTATATTTGCTTAACATTATCAGCTTCTATGAAAAGTAAAGACATGATTGAAATCATTACGAACTTTAAAGATATTCATATTGATGGTATCGTGTTTACGAAATTTGATGAAACAGCGAGCAGTGGTGAATTGTTGAAAATTCCAGCTGTATCATCAGCTCCAATTGTATTAATGACAGATGGACAAGACGTGAAGCAACATATACATATCGCTACAGCTGAACATTTAGCAAAACAAATGTTACAAACATCGTAAGAAGAGAGGTGAAGAATAAGGCACTTGCCTTATTCAAACGAGTATGAATGGTCTTTATATAGGTTCTATGGGTATGATGAATTACATGCAGCGTTTAAATGTACACTCTAATAACGTCGCAAATGCCCAAACGACAGGATTTAAAGCAGAAAACATGACTTCTAAAGTATTTGATGTGCAAGACGCATATCGCCGCGGAGATGGATCGGCGACAAATATCGGTTCGGCCGATTACGCTGTCGTACCAGCTGCGACACATGTGAATTTAGCGCAAGGAAATGTACAAATTACAAATAGTGCTACAGATTTCTTTTTAGACGACGGTGCGGCTGGCACATCATCATTTTTCGTTACATCTAAAAATGATGAAACACTTTTAACGAGAGACGGTAGTTTCACATTAAATAGTGATCGTTATTTACAAACATCTGCAGGTGCTTATGTTATGGATGTAAATAATGAACGTATTCGTATTCCTGAAAATGTGGATTTCTTCGTATCTAATAATGGAGAAATTTATAGAGAAATTAACGAGGGAACTCTGCAAAAACCAGATATTAAGAGAATAGTAATTGCACAGTTGCAAACGAAAACAGTCGATGCAGAAACGAATGCTCGACTCGTACAACGTGAAAATAAAAGTTTTACACTAGCAGAAGGAAACGTTGTCGATTTACCGAACGGTACAGGGGCAGTACGTAATTATATGCTAGAAAATTCAAATGTGGATATGACGAAAGAGATGGCAGATTTAATGACGAATCAAAAAATGATTCAGGCATCGCAGCGCATCATGACCTCGTTTGATAAAATTTATGAAAAAGAAGCGAATGAAATATTGAGATAAAGGACTTCCCATTAGTGGGAGTCTTTTTTTGTTGCTTTTCTTTCAGTTACACCATAAAATGATAATGATTATCAATATCGATGTGATTTAAAAAGAATGGAAGTTGGATTGTATCAGTATTTGCTTAACTAGGTGAATTAAAGATAAGGGGAAGGTGTGTACGTATGTCTACAAAAAAACAACTATGCATTGGGCTATGTTTGATTTCTAGAAAGAAAGAACAAGAGAATAAGTTTGATTCAGGAATCGATGAACAAGTAGAGTTAGCACAACTGGCAGAGAAGGCTAAGTTAGATTTTGTTTTTAAAGCAGATTATTTAGTGGCACATCCAGATTTAATTGCACGTAATAAGGGGAATGTAATTTTAGATCCAACATTACTTTTTACTGCTATTGCGTATGCGACAGAAAAAATTGGAGTCGTTACGACCGCTTCAACATCATTTTATCCACCATATATACTAGCGAGGCAACTACAATCTTTAAATTGGATTAGTAACGGCCGCGTAGGATGGAACATTGTCACATCAATTGATGGTGCTGAAAACTTTGGTGAGGCAGGGATGCCACCATCTGAGGAACGATATGCGAAAGCGGCAGAATGTACAGAGTTAGTAAGAAAACTTTGGAGGAGTCATCCTTATGAAGTTTTGAAAGAAGACAACGCAGACGTAATTAGAGAAATGGTACAGCCAATTGAGCATCGTGGTGAACATTTTGAGGTGAAAGGTCCACTTAATATCCCTCAGCATATTTCTGGGGAAATGCCTTTATTTCAAGCGGGTGCTTCAGAGTCTGGCCGGAATTTCGCTGCTTCTGTTGCGGATGCGATTTTTGCCGCAATGCCAGATGTAGAATCAGGAATCGAACTTCGTCAAGATTTAAGAAGAAGAGCAGAAAAGCATGGCCGAAAGCAAGATGATATACGTGTATTGCCTGGTTTATATTTCTTTATTGGTGATTCATATGAAGAAGCACTAGAAATGCACAGGCAAGCTCATCAACATCTTACAAAAGAGAAGAGGTACGCTTTACTCGAAATGGTTCTCGGATTAGATGTTAGAGGGATGCCATTAGAAAGTAAGGTTACTGAACATATGCTACCAAGTAGGAATCAAACTGTACGTAGTAAAACACATGCCGAATTATTACGAAATTTCATCATTAAAAATGAACCAACTGTTGAGCAAATATTAGAACGACCAGAAGTTGTTGGTTCTGCTCATTGGGTCGCTATTGGAACACCACAAGACATTTTTAAACAAATTATGGAAATATTTGAAGCGGGAGCACTAGATGGATTCATTGCAATTCCAGGCGGACCTCCTAAATCATTGGATTTATTCTTTAGTGAAGTGATTCCTTTATTCGTGAAAGCAGGTGTATTTAGAGAAGAGTATACAGGTTCAACTTTACGTGAGCATTTGGAGGGTAATATATCAAATTGTTTGCAGTTAAAATAATAGGAACATTATGTACAAAAAGCCTTTTAAAAGAAGGCTTTTTCATTTGTGTTTTAAAATTCAGAATCATCAGTTGACTATAAGGGACTTCTTTTCTATATTAGTAGGTATAACAATAACTACTATCAGAAAATGGAATTAGAGCTATATAGATTGTGAGGGATTACTGATGGATGAAATAATAAAGAAATTGGTTTCTCCCAGTATGAATATAAAGCTTATATAGGTTTATTAAAACATTACCCAGAAACTGGTTATGAAGTGAGTAATCAAACAGGCGTACCTCGTTCCATGATTTACGAGGTGCTCGGCAAGTTGATGGATAAAGGTGCAGTGCATTTAGTTCCTTCTAAACCAGTAAAATATGTACCTGTAGCAGCAACTGAATTAATGGATCGAATGCGAAAAGATTTTGAAAGGTCCTTTGAATTGTTAGACCGAAAATTAAATTATTTAGAACAGGAGCGACAAATGGATGTAATTATAAATCTAGTTCATGTCGTAACAGGAAAACGTAGTATGGAAGAAATGGGGGGAGAGAAAGGTGAATAAAGCTCAGGCACATATGACATTACAGAGCGATGATACATTTCAACAAGGTGTAAAGGATTGTTTACCAACTGTATTTGGATATTTGAGCATTGGTATAGCGGCTGGTGTAATTGCGAAAACAGCTGGTTTCTCCATCATTGAAATTGCTTTTATGTCCACTTTAATTTATGCAGGTTCTGCTCAATTTATATTAGCAGGTATGTATGCTGCCGGTGCTCCTGCCTCGGCAATTATTTTTACCGTATTTTTTGTTAATCTACGGCACCTTTTAATGAGCGCTGCGCTTGCGCCCTACTTCACGAAAATTCCTCTATTTAAAAACTTAATAATTGGTTCGCAAATTACAGATGAAACTTTCGGCGTTGCAGTGCAGCAAGCAGCGCAAAAAGGTTATTTAGGTGAAAAGTGGATGCTAGGATTAAACGTAACAGCATATTTAAATTGGATTATCGCTACAATTATTGGCGGACTCTTTGGTGAATGGATACCAGATCCTCATACGTACGGGATGGATTATGCCTTGCCAGCAATGTTTATTGGATTATTTGTTCTCCAGCTTATAAGTAGTAAACCGAAACTAGCAATTCATCTTACTGTTGCGGTTGTAGCTATTGTTATTGCATACGTTTCACACATTTTTATGCCAGATAGCATAGCAGTTATTATCGCAACGCTGTTAGCTGCGACGATTGGAGTGGTGATTGAGAAATGGAAATGAGATTAGACGTATTATTACTTTTATTAGCAGCAGGAGCAGTTACACTTGTGCCTCGTATATTACCTCTTCTCGTATTTAGCAAATTGCAAATTCCAGATTGGGGCTTAAGATGGTTAAATTACATACCAATCGCAATATTAGCAGCACTTTTAGCGCAAGTATTATTTATGCACGAGACAGTGCAGTGGGATTATATCATTGCGGCAATTCCGACATTTTTCGTAGCGATATATACTCGTAGTTTATTAGGAACAGTATTAACAGGAGTCATTGTAATTATTTTGTTACGTTTATTTTTCTAAAAAGGATTCAGCTCATATAATAGCGAAAGGTGTAATAACATGAAATATATAGGGGTGGTGTTATGATACTTTTAACGATAGGCGCTATTTTATTAACGGTATTCATTTTCTTTATTATCGTTTTTATTACGTTTATGATGGTTGTTGATAAGGCGACACCTCAAATTTATTACACACCTTGTGAATCAGTAACAGTGAAATCTAAAGGTAAACATAGAAGGAAGAAAAGTTGATATTGGGCTTTTCTTCCTTCTGTTTTATCTGATTTTTCTGTATAATTTAAGTTAGTTATTCAACTAACTTAAAAAGTGGTGATATAAATGGCTAAACCGAATGTTGTTAACAAACAGAAGTTGCTAGAAGCAACAAAAGAAATTATTGCAGAGCACGGAATGGAAAAATTAACGTTAAAAGCAGTTGCAGAGAATGCTAAAGTTACACAGGGAACCGTATATTATCATTTTAAAACGAAGGATCAATTATTACTTGAAGTGACTGAATCGTTTTGTAAAGCATCGTGGGAACAAATAGGAAGGGATGTACAGCTAGAAAAGGCTTTACAATCGGCCAAAAGTAGATGTGTGAAAGATTCAATGTATCATCATTTGTTTTTTCAATTAGTAGCTAGTGGACTACAAAATGATGCGATGAAAGATAAAATTGGTGAACTGTTACATTATGAAAATCAAGAATTAAAAAGAGTTTTAGATAAAAAAGTAGGAGGTGCAATTACGTCTCAAATTTCAGCTGAAACGTGGAGCATTTTATGTAATGCATTAATTGACGGATTGGCATTGCAAGCTTTATTCAATCAATCTTTTTCTACAGAAAGAATATATGACGATTTGTCTTTGCTTTTAGAAACATTTATGAGATTGCAAAAGGGAGGGAATGGTAGTGAATAAAAAATTATGGATTACCATTTTGTTTTCTGTCGGTATTTGGTTTGTTGCTTCAGCGTTTTTTATTGTCCTCGGTTCTTCAGTTTTAGAAGAGTACACATCAAGTAAATTTTTTCTACACATGACCTTTCTAGAATTAGGAACGGCAGTAGCAATTTATTTTGTGATGTGGTTATATGAAAAACTAGACTCCTCGAAATATGCAGTTATTAAGTTAGGTATATGCGGTACAGCAATTGGATTAATTTTAGATTCTTACATCTTGTATAATTCTTCTAGCATACTTTCACAATTATCCTCACAGCAAATCATATCATTTACCATTTGGATGGTTATTGCTTATGCTTTATATTTAATAATTCCTTTAGTCATGGAACGAAAAAAACTGTTGTAAAGAGGTTTTTATCCTCTTTACAACAGTTACATTCCCGAAAGAACTAACAACAATAATCCAAATAGAAAACTAATAAAAGAAAGGAAACCGATAGATATGGAAAAAATACGATTGTTCTTCCATTCGCGTGCGAAAACGATAAAGCCTAAAACGCAAAGGAAAAACCAAATAGGTAGAAATATAAATCGACTAACTTTCTCAGGTAGTAATGAATAAAAATTTGTTAAATATAATATCCAATTCGCAAAAAATAGAGCACATACGATGAATGATTGTAAGTATGGTCGGTTTAGAAAAGTGCCTTTTTTAACCGTCATAAAAATGAGAGCTAACGCTGAAATGAAGGGAATTATTATGAATATGAGTAAAAGTAATGTAAGTGACATGTAAAACTCCTTTATCATATTGTTTGCGTAAGAAACGAATCTATTAGGTTGTATGCTTGCTTTGTAGAGTGCTCGTTATATTTTTCAGTGTACGGATTTAAAAATCCATGTTCACCGTGTAGTTGATTTATTTCTAATAAAGGGTTATTTTGTTGCTGCAATGTTTGCATTAAGGAGGATACTGAAAAACTAGCTTCTTGTTCAGGGAAAATAAGTAAGGTAGCACATGTAGGTTTAATATGAACATAGTCACGTATACGGGAACCGTAACACCCAATAATAAAATCTATTTTTGAATTGTTACTACAGAGCCAAGCGATTGTTGCCCCAACGCTAAAACCGAGAAGTCCTATATGTGTATAACTACTAGAAAGGCTAGTAATGAGTTCTTCAATTTGCTCTTTTCCATCATCAAATCCAATGTGATTCATAAAATGCTGATATGCTTTTTCTTCATCATTATAATGAAATGCATGTTGTGATTGTAGAAGGTTAGGACAAAATACATTTATATGAGATGAAGTGAAGCGGTCTATAACGTGCTGCATATGATCGTTTACACCGTATATTTCATGAAGAGCAACGAGAGCTAATTTTTTCTTCATGGTTACAATGTACCTCTATGAAATTTATATTCTTTCTCAACAAGGCAGATGCGCAGGTGGAAGTTTTCATACCATTGCTCACGGCCTCTTTTTTTCGCTTCTTTATGTAAGGTGTTCTTTTTCCAATTTTCAATTGCTTCAAGTGACTCCCAATAAGAAATTGTAATGCCGAGTCCAGAATTATCACGTGCGCTTTCGACACCTAAAAATCCAGGTTGTTGTTTCGCAAGCTCCTCCATTTTTTCGGCAACAGCATTATAGTCTGTTGTATCATTCGATAGATTAGAAGTGAATATAACTGCATAATAATGATTCGTTTTTTGTGGAGCATTTTCCATATGAATTCCCCCTTTAATAAGTATTTTAGCATGTAATAAAAAGAAAAGAAGCATGGGCTTCTTTTCTTTTTAGGTTGTAAATTTTAATCCAACACACTTGTGCTTCCTTCTGTTGATTATTACATTCACTCATTGTTATTTGTATATTTTTGTCAACTGGTTCTTCTTGCGGAAGAATCAGTATAAGGATTGGATAATGTTATCAATGTGTAAACGGTATATGTTGAGTAAATAGCCTTTGCTAGATTATACAGAGTGGATAAATGAAGGAAAGGTATAATGACAGAATAAAAAATGATTGAATTATCTGAAAAACAAAAATAACAAGACGACTATAAAAATCTCCCAATTATGTTAATATAGTATATGAATAGAATGTTTTTTAAATTGAGTGTAAGGAGGTGGAGGCGTTGAGTCACAATAGGGTGAAAAATAAAAAAATAATAAAATTAATTGTAGTATGGATGAGTATATTTTTAATACTATCGCCATTGCATTTTTTTAGTACACCAGAGAATGTAAAAGCAGAGATTACTGAAGATGAAGGCTTTAATGAGCCAACCTATCAATCTATACATAAAGGTGATATGTATTCTACCGGTAATGTGAATTTAGGTATTAAAGCCACTGAAGCTCAGAAGAAAACGGCATTGTATTCGGATATAACTTATACTTCGGGTACAGCACCTAATGGCTATACACGTGAACTAATTGATGTAGATGACGATCCAACGACTACAAATTCATCTAAAGCATATATCCCTGTTCCAGAGGGGGCTGAAGTTGAATGGGCAGGATTATATTGGAGTTCGACGCGTTATGAATTAACGCTCCCGCAATATATAGAACCAGTTAAGTTTACCACTCCGTCAGGAATAAGTTTTCCAGTATCACCAAGTTATACGTATTACGGAAGTGGTTTACTTTATGGTTTCGGTATTAATGGCACTTATTATTCTAACTATGCAGATGTTACTGAGCTTTTGAAGTCTTCTAATTCAAAAGGAGGAAGCTATACTGTAGCAAATATTCCTTACCCGAATACTAATCTTGCATATAGTTCTGGATATTATTCTTTTGCTGGATGGTACATGTTAGTAATCACGAAAGATAAGTCAAAAACAAGAAAAGCATTTACTGTTTATGATGGTGGATTGAAAAGAGCTACTGGATCTGGTGAAAAAGAGTTTACCGTGAAAAACTTTATTGCATCAAAAGCTGGAGATTTAGATCCGAAAGTTTCTATTTTTGCTGTACAAGGAGATAGATATTGGCAGGGTGATAAACTTTCTGTATATGTTGATAAAGCATGGAAAGAAATTACTGATAAATTGAACCCGGTTGGTAATATATTCAATTCGACTATTTCTGAATATGAGGAACATATGCGAGATAAGTATCCAGGTACTTTTGCTCCGGATTATAAAAATAATTTAGGAATTGATGCAGATTTAATTAAGCTACCAGCAGGATATATTAAACCAGAACAAAAAGAAATACGATTAAAGGCTGCTACATCAGGAGATGATTACGTATTAAATACACTGGCTTTCGCAGTAAACGCCACGGCACCTGAGCTTGTCATTAATAAGGAAGTATTAAATCCGAAAGAAAAGTACGAACCGGATGATGAGGTCATATATCGCTTACGTGTGAAAAATGTTGAGCCAAATTCAACTTCAGTTGATACAAAAATTGAAGATGTTTTAGACCGTCGTTTACAGTTTATACCTGGATCAGTGAAGGTTATTTCTGGCCCGAACGCGGGGGATCAAACAGATTTAGCGATGGATGATCAAGTTGATTATGATGTAAAGACAAGAAAATTAACAATAAGAATTGGTGAAGGTGCTAATGCCACGAAAGGCGGAATTTATACTGATAAAACACCTGAAACAATTGTTGAATTTAAGGCGAAATTAAAAGGAAGAAAGATAGAAAGTGAAATTCCTAATACCGCTGTTGTTCAAGGGATTGATGAGCTAACAGGGAGTCGTATTGAAGCGAATGATTCTAATAAAGTAGTCGTGAAAGTCAAACCAGAACGAAAACCTGATATAGAACAAAAAGGCAAATTGGAAGTAGAAAAATTAGCTAGAGATATAAATGGTGGAACTCTTAAAGTAGGAGAGAAACTAGAGTATACTGTTAAAGCTAAAAACAATGTGCAAAATTCTATCTTAAAATCTGTGAAAATTACAGACAAACTTCCTGAAGGTGTAGAATATGTTCCGAATACGATAAAGATAGACGGAAAGGAACAAACGGATGTAGAAGATGATGATCAGGCACATATAAAAGATGGAACGATAGTTGCTCATTTCGGTGACCTTAAAGGTGAAGAAGAGAAGGCTATTACGTTTGAAGTAGTTATAAAACAGGAAATGGCAAATAAGAAAATAAAAAATATAGCAGTAGTAGAGTCTATTAGTGTACCAGATTCAGAGAAACCAGAAGTAGAAACGTCAGTTGATCCGTTGTATGGACAACTAGATTCGAAGAAAGAAGTAACTGGTGGAGTAGATGGAAAAGTACACGTAGATGATGAGCTTGAGTATAAAATTAAACTTCAAAATAAAGTTGAAAATGGACTCATAAAAGATGTTCGCATTGTTGATAAGCTTCCTAGCGGAGTGGAGTATATAGCAGGTAGTTTGAAAATGAACGGTAATTCATTGACTGATGATGTGGATGAAGATGCAGGATCATATGAGGACAATACAGTTAAAGTAAACTTTGGTGATGTACTTGATACAGCAGAAAGAATTGTAACTTTCAAGGTGAAAGTTACAAAGGAATCGCTAAAAACAAAAGAAATAGAAAATATAGCGATTGTGGAAGGGAAAACACCAGATGGTGAAGATTTACCACCAGAAAAGCCGAATGTAAAAACGAAAGTGGAAGCGAAGGAACCAAAGGTTATAAAGACAGTTTCTGATGCAGATGAAACAGAGATAGAAAAGGCAACATTGCAAAGTGAGAATGAAGAGTTTACATGGCATGTAAACTATAATTTTGGAAATGACGTAGCAAATGTTGAAAAAATAGTATTACAAGATGATTTAGAAGATATTTTAAATGTGGTACAAGTAAGACTTGTAAATGCAAATGGTGAAGAGATACAAGTTATACCAGAAATCGATGAGCAGTCGAAAAAGGTGAAAATTGAATTGCCAAAGCGAGAAGGTAGTTACGAGTATCTAGTTGATCAAGCATATACGATGCACATTAAATCAAAGTTGGATGTAAGTAAAGGTGTGGAAGCTTTAGAAGCTTATACTGCAAAGGGTGGTATACGAAATAAAGCGGAGTTACTATTTGATCAAAAGAAAATTGTATCGAATGAAGCGTTTATCATACCACCATCTTTTGGGAAAGTTGAGATTGAGAAAGTAGATGCGAAGGATGAAAATCTCAAATTAGAAGGTGCAGTATTTCAAATGGTTGATAAAGATGGAAAAGTAGTTTCTGAATTAACAACAGATAAAAATGGCGTAGCGATTTCTAATCCGTTGTTAGTAGGGAAATATACGCTGAAAGAAGTACAAGCACCAAACGGGTACATGCTTTTGAAAGAGCCAATTGAAATTAATGTGACCAACGATGTATCTACACAAAAGATA
The DNA here is from genome assembly GCF_036963225.1 of Bacillus sp. JJ783. NCBI lineage: Bacteria > Bacillati > Bacillota > Bacilli > Caryophanales > Bacillaceae > Bacillus > Bacillus sp. JJ783. The sequence goes on from NZ_JBALMG010000048.1 coordinate 21,121, forward strand.
CGAATAGAAAATAATAAAAATGAGTGGATTATCCCGGAAACAGGTGGCATAGGAACAATTGTCTTTTATGTAATTGGTGGAATATTGATGTTCATTACATCTTTCTTCTTCTTTAGAAAAAGAAAGATTATGAAATAGATTAGTAGTTTGCAAAAAAAGGTAGACACAATAGGGGAGTGGAATTTGATGAAAAAGATTTTTAGCACATTTTTAATATGTATTTTAGCTTTTTCAACATTATTTAATATGACGGTTAGTGCAGAATCAAAAAGTACAGGTACTTTAGCGATTCATAAATATGAACAAGGTAAAGATGGGAAAAAAGGTGAAGTTGGAAATGGTAAAGACGGACAAAGCGTGCCGGAAGGGGTAAAACCTTTAGCTGGTGTAACGTTTGAAATTAAACGTATCGCATCATTTGAACAAACTTCTGATGGAAAAGTGATAAAAGAAAATATTAGTAAAGTAACGGATAGTACTATTACAAAAGTAACAGACGCAAATGGAATGGCAGTCTTTAATAATCTTCCATTAGGACGTTATGAAGTAAAAGCTGTTAAAGGTCCAGACCATATTGAATTGGATACGAGTACTTTTATTGTTGATATTCCAATGACAAGTGCAGACGGTAAAGATTTAAACTACGATGTTCATATTTATCCAAAGAATGAAACGAAACATGGTTCAGTAGAATTAATAAAAAAAGGTGAAGAGGACAGGGTGTTACCAGATGCGGAATTCCATTTATTCAAAAAAAATGAAGATGGCACAAACACACAAGTAAAAACACCACATCCACTAGTGACAGGATCAGATGGTAAAATTCGTGTAGATTCTTTAGAGTATGGAAACTATTATTTTATAGAGGAAAAGGCTCCAAAAGGTTATTTAACAAGTAAAGAAGAATATCCTTTTTCTATTAAAGAAACTGGTAAACTAGTTAAGTTAGAAAAAGATGTAAAGAACTATAAAGAGCCTACAATTGAAAAAACGATTAACGACAGTTCAAAGAACGCGGGAATAAATCTTGAAACAGAGTATACGTATGACATTAAAACATTGCTTCCTGAGGATATTCAAACGTATAAAAATTATGTTGTTACCGATGTTTTAGATGACCGTTTAGAGGTTGTTGGGACACCGATTGTAAAGATTGATGGTAAAAAGATTGATGAGAGTATTGTAAACGTAATTGTAGCTGGACAAAAGGTTATTGCTTCAATAGAAGATTTTTCGAAAGTAACAGGTAAAGAATTACATTTGCAAATTACTGCAAAGATTAAAGGCGATGTTCAATCTGGAGTGAAAATTCCGAACAAAGCAGTACTTGATTTTGTAAACAAAGACGATGTTTCATCAGAAAAAGATGGAAAACCATCTAATGAAGTAGTGGTTACACCAACAATGGGGAATATTAAAATTGAAAAAGTCGATGGTAAGGATAACAACCTGAAGTTAAAAGGTGCAAGGTTTGAATTACGAGATAGTAAAGGTAAAGTTGTAACAGTAAAAGAGAAAAAAATGGATGATAAGACTGATGCAGATGGTATTATTACATGGAATGAAATTCCGTACGGTGAATATCAAATTGTTGAAACAGAAGCACCGAAGTATATAGATGAAGACGGTGCAGTAGAACAATATCAAAAGTTAAGAGATCCGATTGATATTAAAATTGATAAAGATCATAAAGTAATTGAGCTAAAAGTTGAGAACAATAAGAGCGGATGGATTATTCCAGCAACAGGTGGTATAGGAACAATTTTCTTCACAGTAGTTGGTCTGTTATTAATGGTGACAGCAGCGTTTATTTTCTTTAGAAAGAAACCTGTGAAGAATTCCTAATTTGATATTTTTATAATAATTGAGTTTGGAAAAGAGGAAAGGCATATTGCTTTCCTCTTTTCCACATTTTATCCGTAGTGAAAGAGGATGTTATGAGACGAAATATTATTTTTGGCAGTATATTTTTGTTAGGCTTAAGTATATTTTTATATCCGATGGTAAGTAATTGGTTTGCAACGAGAACGCACTATTCGGAAGTAAGCACGTACGATGCAGCAGTAAGCAATTTACAAAAAGAAGAAATTGAACGTAAGGAAAAAGAAGCGCGGGAATATAATGAAAAAGTTCAAAGTAAGATGCAAACATTTTCGGACCCATTTCGTGAAAATAGCGATGAGAACAAGAGTTCTTATGTAGATATGTTAAATATCGGTGATGTTATGGGATATGTAGAAATCCCTAAAATTGATGTGAATCTTCCAATTTATCAAGGAACGACTGAAGATGTGCTGAGCCGCGGGATTGGACAACTGAACGAATCTTCATTACCAGTAGGGGGAAAAAATACGCATACAGTTTTAACGGGGCATCGTGGCTTACCGTCAGCACTAATGTTTACTCATTTAGATAAAGTTGAAAAGAACGATATATTTTATATTCATTCATTAGATAAAGTACTTGCCTATAAGGTAGATCAAATAAAAGTTGTATTACCAAATGAAACAGAAGATTTATTAGTTGTACAAGGTCAAGATTATGCAACATTAATTACATGTACCCCTTATGGAGTGAACACGCACAGGTTACTAGTGAGAGGACACCGGGTTCCATATGATGCTGGAGAAAAAGAAATGATTACAAAACCTTTCATTTTAGAAGATTGGATGATTGTTTTTCCTATTGTTATCATTTGTATCGTCCTTCTAATGATTTATTTGAAAAAACGAAAATAGTATGTATTGAGTGGTGAGTATGTGAGAAGGGGATTTATAAGTTTAGTATTGTTCCTTGCAGGTTTATCTCTATTTCTATATCCATTGGTGGCTAATTATATAAACAATTATGTATATAAAACAAGAGTAATACGTTATGAAAAAATGGTTGATGATTTAAAAGTAGAAGATGTGAATGAGAAGTTTCGGAAGATGGAAACATATAATAATTCGTTAGGAAAAACTACTTTCAAAATGAGTGACCCATTTGTTAGGGATGCTGAAGTAAATAAGGAACCGTTAAATTTCATAAACAAAGATGAGATATTTGGCACGATTTCTATTCCAAAAATAAATGAGGAGTTGCCAATTTACTTAGGTGCAAGTCAAGAAAACTTAAGTAGAGGGGTAGGACAAATTGAAGGGACTTCTTTACCAATTGGTGGGAAAGATACACATACTGTATTGGCAGGACATCGTGGGTATCACGGAGCGACGATGTTTCGCCACCTTGATCGATTAAGTGATGGTGACATATTTTACGTAAATGTGCTTGGAAAGCAGCAAGTGTATAAAGTAATTGGCCGTGAGATTATTAATCCAAATCAAGTAGATAAATTAAATGTAATAAAAGGAAAAGACAAAGTTACATTGCTTACATGTGAACCATATACATCAAGTAAATATCGTTTGTTAATATATGGAGAGCGAGTAGAAACGGAGCAAAATGTAATTGAACGACAAAATAAAAGTATAGGAGACGTTAGAAGTCATGAAACAAGAGAATTATTCAAAAAACTGGCATTTGTCGCAGTGGGTCTCATTGTAATTTTCATTGGTTTGTATGGCTTATTAAAAAGGGGAAACTAGATATAAAAAAAGAAAAATGCCACTTCAGAAGGTTGAAGTGGCATTGCTTATATTTCCTCTAAGCTATTAACTGGAACTGTTAATTCGCGTCTTGGATTTGTTACTTCATATATGCGGGCGGTTTCGTTGTTTTCGTCAACGTGTTGAATCATAACAGGCATGCCTTGAAAACTGACATTGGCTTCTTCTGATGACTCTGAAAGCTCTTTTGCGCGTTGTATATTCATTTATATTCCTCCCATTATTATTATCTTTGCTAAAAAGGAGGAATAATATACCATTTCGAGACACTCTTAAAGTTTTTGTATTATTTGTAATGTTTCTTTAATAAAAGAAGAAAAGATGGAATCCGGATAAGGTTGTATCTTTTGAGCTGCTTCTGTTGCTTCTTCAAGAGCTCTTTGCTTATCGTTAAGTTTTACATAACAAAGGGCACGATATGCACCTGCCGTTGTAAGCCATGCTTGATCAAGTGGATGCATCATATAATCTGGTATTTTAGCATGTTGAAAAGCTTTCAGAGCTTCCTCGTATTTTTTTAATCCGTACAAAGCTTTTCCGGTTTCGAGGTAGTACAATCCATCCTCTTGGAAAATCGGTTCGTCTTTTAGTTTTTCTCGAAATTGTTCTACATGTTCTAATGCAATTGTATATTCTTTAGTAATCGTGTTGTAGTAATACGCTTTTAATATATCTACGATCGCAACGGATAAAGTGTCTTCAGTAAAAATGGCGAATTGCTCAGATTTCTTAATGTAATGTAAATACTGTTCTTTATCAGCCGTCATGACTTTTTGATAAGATAATATGCGATAAAATTCATCTGTTTTATAATACACTTGATGTTTTTTTGAAAATGCTAATGCTTCTAATATGATTTTTTCACATTCCTCATATTTGCCACATGCGAGTAAAATAATGGCTTCTTTTAAGCACAATCTGATATGTATAATAAGATCCATTTCTAAATGGTTCGCTTCATAATCATCTCGAATACGAGCAATAAGTTGCAAACATTCCTCATACTTTTTACGTGAGAATAACGTATAAGAGAATGTTAATTTTGTTTCAGTGCTGTCTCTGTATAAAGTATATTTTTCAAAAATAGAAGTTGCTTTTTCAACGAAAGATTCAATGTTGCAATCTTTCATTATAGCTGCTCCAGTAATAAATTGTTTATATAATCGGGCAGTATTTAAAGTGAGAGGGAGTTCCTTTTGAACGATAGGAAGTAAAGTTTCATACACCTTATCACATTTATTAGCTTTTATAAGTTGCTCCATTTTTTGAATAAGTTCTACAATTTCTCCATCATCTTCTTCTAATAAAAAACTCGTTTCACATTCAAGTTTTTCGGCAATATATTGTAAGGTTTTCATAGAAGGTGTAGCTTTTCCATTTTCAATTTGACTAAGCATACTTTTTGTCAGTTCCGAACCTGCTAGTTCGGTTTGCGTAAGCTTTTTTTCTTTTCGTAACGCCTTAATTTTTTCGCCGAGAGTTGCCATAACATTGCTCCTTTATAATTGAAAAGTTAAATGTAATTTAACTTTTTGTTGTAAAAATTGGAAAGTTGATTATATAATAAGTTTAACATAATTTAACTTTTAAGGGGAGAGTGTCATAATGGGGGATGTAAGTATAGGTCAAAATGATTCAAAAATGAAGATTGCAACGAGAAATATTATGCTAATGATGATTGGTAAAATGACATCTTTATTAGGTGCAGGTATTTATACGTTTGCAATGGGATTATACGTATTAAAGACAACGGGTTCAGGAATGGGATTTGCAACTACGCTAATTTGCGGATCAATACCAAGAATGATCTGTGGACCAATTGCAGGTGCTGTAGCTGACCGTGTGAACCGAAGATGGCTTGTCATTGGTACTGATTTATTAAGTAGCTTAACGATGCTTATTATGTTTATTCTGGCTACTATGTTTGGACCATCACTTCTGTTTATTTATGTTTCAGCAGCATTATTATCAATTTGTGCAAGTTTTTATTCTGTTGCAGTAACTTCGTCTGTTCCTAATTTAGTAGATGAGGAGCGTATTCAAAAAGCGAGTGCTTTGAATCAGACGGCAGCATCTTTATCAAATATTTTAGCGCCAATTATTGGCGGAGTTGTATTTGGTTTCTTTTCGATTAAATCGTTTTTCCTGCTAAATAGCATTACATTCTTTTTAGCGGTTATTGTGCAATTATTTATCGTATTTGATTTATATAAAAAAGAAATGACTGAAAGTAAAGAGCATTTTTTGACGAGTATAAAAGAAGGTTTTTCATATGTAAAACGACAGCATGAAATATATGGTTTAATGAAAATTGCAGTAGGGGTAAACTTTTTTGCGAGTGCACTTTTCGTTTCACTTCCGTATATTATTGTTCAAAATTTGCATTTATCCTCGAAGCAACTCGGTGTTGTAGAGGGAATGTTAGCAGTCGGGATGCTAATTGGTGCAATTGTTTTATCAGTACGTAAAGAAGTGAATAACCCGTTTCGCTCTGTTTATATTGGGCTGTTTTTATTTGCGGGCTTGAGTTTATGTACAGTCTTTCCATTGTTAGTTACCATTCCGAAAGTAGTAAGTTTTATTTACTATATCGCTTTTATGATTTTAACGGGTATATCAATGATGGTTGTAAATATACCGATGCAAGTACATATGCAAAAGACGACAGATCCAAACTATTTAGGACGTGTATTCGGTTTACTTGAAACAATTTCTACCGCAATCGCACCGCTCGGTATGATTGTATATGGATTATTATTAGATATGTTGCCGACTAGCATTGTTATGATGACATTAGGCGGAGGATTATTGTTAGTTGTATTAGTGGGAGTAAGAAAGCATGTGGCGAAAAAGCAAGTGGATGTGTCGGCCTGAAAAATAAGAAAGTAATAAAAAATTGACTGGAAACAATAAAAATGACCATATCAGTATTTTAGTTTTTGAAACTCTTTTTCATGTATGTTACAGTAAAGTGAGCAGGCAAAGAAAAGGAGAAAACATCATGAAAAAATTAAGTTTTGTAATGCTTTTTCTGTTAGTCGTAATGACTGGATGTAGTAATTATGACACGTATATTGAAACAGGTATGCAATCATTGAAAAATGAAAAATATAGTGATGCGATTATGTGGTTTGAAAAAGCGGAAAAAGAAAAATCAGGAAATGAAGCGAAGGCATATAAAGAAGTCGCTCAGTTACTAGATCACGGTGCGACAGCATTAAAAAACGGTAAGTATTCAGAAACGAAAGATATTGCAAATGAAGTATTACAAAAGAAAAAAGATGATGCACTTGAAAAGGCTGTGAAATCAAATGCAGAAAATATGCTTCAAAAAGCAAAAGACGTTGAAGAGAAAGTAAATGAAAGAGTAGCGAAAAGAAAAAAAGTAAATGAAGAAGGAATCGATAAACTAATTAAAGCTGTCGATAGTATAGATGAAGTAAAAGAAAAAGAGAAAAAAGTGTCAGAAGCATTAGATAAGGCAGAAGAGGCGCAAGCAAAAATTGAGGCTAAGAAAAATAAATAGAGTTATAGTTTAAAAGGCTGTCGTGTATAACGACAGCCTTTTAAACTATATCTGCTGATACGAACATATCATTATTTTGAAGATTTTTAGAGCGTAAACTATAAGCAACTACCTTCTTTTTATGTTGTTTGATAACATCAACATGCTCTTCATGACTATAAATATAAAATGTAAAATCCTTTTTACCACGTTTTGCATTGATAATTAAAGGAGTTCCCTCATTTTGTGGTGGTGCATAATAACGATCTAAAAATAAACCTTCGTTAAAATCAGTAATAATTTGAGATTTCTTATCGCCTTCTAAGCTATTTCCATTGATCGTTACAGTAACATTCTCTTCATCAAGTTGCGGATGTGTTTCATATCGGCTAATAATTGATTCAATAACGGAGTTTGGAAGACTAGAAACGATAATTTTAAATGCCCCAAATACAACTAACAGTACAATAAACCAAGTCGTCATATTGTATCATCCCCTTTACACTATTAAATAATATAACCCATATGGTAATAGTACATATGGTGAAGTTTTGTATATTTTGTGAAAAATTTTCCTTTTTCGAACGTTTTTTAACAAATGGAGATGTTTAAAGAATATAAGGTGATATTTGGTAGGATAAAAATATAAAGTTTTTTTATTTATTTGTTAGAAAAATCAATTTTGTTACAAAAAGTTGAAATCGAAGTATTTTAAAAGAAAAAGGTTTATAATAAAAACATAACTAATTACAAGGAAGTGTAACTATGAGTACTGTAGCTATCGTGTATGGTATTATTCTTTCCACAATTATTATTTTATTTTTCGTTGGGGTTTCACGTTATATTCATAAATGGAAAGAAGGCGTTGCGAAATTAAATCACATTGAAGAAGAACTCAGTGATTTAATGTTACATCATGGTAAGTAAAAAGTTTATTTTTTAACTAAACAATGTGAAGAATATCACAAAACATGCTCTCTTTAGGAAAGCATGTTTTTTTATTATGTGCTGAATAGGCACATATCATCTATTTTTCCCATACGATACATCGTTAAGTACAGAATGTTAGGAGCGGGAAAGAGGGATAAAATGAGTAATTCAGGTTATGTTACGGATAATAAAAATTTAAAGAAAAGCTCAGGAACTCCAAATCTTTTCTTTGATTCAAGAAAAAATGTCTTTTTTAAAAGAGACGAAAAAAATGTTGCGTATGAAGTAACGTCAACACAGTTACCGGCGATGATTGGGGGAGCATTTGTTGATTTGTTTATGACGAAGGGGCATATGCGAGAACCACATTGGCATCCGAATGCTTGGGAGTTAGATGTTGTTGTCTCAGGGGAAGCCGTTACTTCTATATTAAATCCTGAAACGAATCAATTGCAAAATTATCATTTAAAAGCGGGGCAAACTGTCTTTATTCCAATGGGATGGTGGCATTGGATCACAGCCATAACAGAAGAAGTACAATTACATTTATTCTTCAATAACGATCAGTTTGAAACAGCCGAAGGATCGGATATATTAAGGTTGACGCCGCCAGAAGTATTTCAAGCTGCTTACGGTGTAAGTGCAGAGAAATTAGCGAAAGACCTTTCGCCAATTAAAGAGTCGGTTGTAATTGGACCGCCCACAGTAACCCGCTCTAAAGGCGATATACAGGCTGACGATTCAAATATAGTAGTTACGTTAAATGGACAAATAACTTCATGTGAAATAGAATAACTCTTTCTATTATTAGGAAGAGTTATTCTATTTTGTATAAAATTGTAATTTTTTTCGATATAATTAATATATAGTAGGCAATTTGTTAGAGGAGGCATATTGTGAATATATTAAAGATGATAGGGATAATTGTGGGAGTTATTATAGTAGTTGTTATAGCTTTCTTTGCAGTTATGAAATATTATTTGTCAAAAGAAGATCCTGATTACGTATTAAACTACATAAAAGAACATAAAGGTGATGAAACATGTTCATTACTTATTAGAAAAAACGGTGAAGTAGTAACATCTGTAAATGAAAATAAAAAATTACCATTAGCGAGTATGGCTAAAATCGTAATAGCAGTTGAATTTGCTAAACAAGTGTCAGAAGGAAAAATCCGCCGCGATGAACAAATTTCATTGAAAGAACTAGAAAAATACTACGTTAAAGATACTGATGGTGGAGCGCATCCTGCATGGTTAGAAGATGCCAAATCTAGAGAGTTAGTGAAAAATGAACAAATCACTTTAGAAGAAGTTGCCAAAGGGATGATTCATTATAGTTCTAATGCAAATACAACATATTTATTAGAGAAACTTGGGATAGATAGAGTAAATGAAAGTATAAAAGAATTAGAGCTTACTAGTCATGATAAGTTCTCTTCTTATACTGCTTCACTATATATGAGAGGATATGTAGAAAAAGAGCTTCATGTACAAGAGGATCAATCGTTAGAAATGATACGTAACATGTCTAATGATGAGTATAATAAACATGTGTTACAAATACATGAATGGATGAAAGATGAAAGCGAATGGAAGAAACGTGATATACCATTAAAAGTAGATATGGAATTCCAGCGTATTTGGTCAGATCGATTAGTGAGTGCAAATGCTAAAGATTATATGAGTTTAATGGAGAAGATAAATAGTAGGGAATATTTCCTAAAGTCAATGCAAGATGAAATTGATAATGTTTTTAAAGGAACAGTTGAAAATAATAAGTTGGAATATGCTGGTCAAAAAGGTGGTTCTACCGCATTCGTATTGACAAAAAGCCTGTATAGTACGGATAAGAAGGGAAATAAGGTTGAGGTTGTAATAATGTTTAATGATATAGATAATCAAATTACATACCAAAAGCTTAGAAATAATATAGATTACTTCATTCAAGAGGTTATAACAGATGAAGAATTCAAAAGAAAGTTATAATGAAATAATTTTATTATGTAAACAAAGGGCGCTTATTAGAAAGCGTCCTTTTCTTTTAATGATACAGGATTTCCTATTTGTGCCATTGAATATAGATAAAAATAAGAAAGGAAGATGAACAAATGACTACAATATATTTTGTTCGCCACGCTCACTCTACATATACAAAGGAAGAAAGGGAACGTCCCTTATCTGAGAAGGGTTGGTTAGATGCACAAAACATAACAAGCTTGTTAAAAGATGAGAAGATTGATGTTGTTATTTCTAGTCCATACGAAAGAGCGATTCAGACCGTTGAAGGAATTGCGAATGCAAATAAACTATCAATACAATTGGAAGAAGATTTACGGGAAAGGTTATTAAGTAAAGAACCAGTACAGGATTTTAATGATGCTATTCAGAAGGTGTGGGAAGACTGGACTTTTGCATACGAAGGCGGGGAATCAAATGATGTAGCGCAAAGGCGTGCTGTATTATGTATGCAAAATATATTGGGAAAATATAAAGGAAAGAATATTGTAATAGGCACTCATGGGAATATTATGGTTTTACTTATGAATTATTTTGATTCGAAATATGATTTTCAGTTTTGGAAAACACTTCATATGCCTGATGTGTATAAATTAACTTTTAATAGTAATCGTTTCATTTCTGCTGAAAGAATAGAGAGAATAGGTCATCGGATAAACATTTTGTAAAAGTTTATCAAAAAAAGAGGAAAGAGAGAAGGTATTGTAGAAGTATGACTTTGTAACATAAAAAATATTGGTTAAAGGAGGCTGTTTACATGTTTGAGAAAGAGAAAGAAGGGCTTATTGAAGTTCACAACGTATATGAAATCGCACCAGCAGATGGAGCAATTATAGGTATGGCAACGGAAGAAGAAATGGAGATTGCTGCTGAACTAGAGTTACAGTACTATGCCCATTCTCGTTTATTAGAAGCAAATATTCAGTTAGACGGTTCCTCCTATAAAGAGTTACTTCAGGAGTTCCAGGAGTACGAAAGAAAATCAATGAATTTTTGGAGAGCAATACATAAACGTTTAGCTGTGCCATGGGCATGGGTACTACGTATTGATGTTGCGAATGGTCCTATATATGTAAGCAATGGGAGTTCGTATTATGAAGAAGTTGATGATGGCGAAGAAGACTATGAATAGATAAGTAAGGAAGCAGCTTTAGTTGCTTCCTTTTTTTGTGTGTAAAGATTGAATGACTTGAATGATAATATCTGGTCGATCATATTCTATTCCGTGACCAGCATGTTCGGCAAGAATATATTTGCTGTTTATTGAGAGGTGTAATTGTTCACGAATAAGTTCTTGCCACATATCTTCAAGTTGTGTGGCTTCTTCTTTTGGCATACCGCCCTCAATCAATTGAGCAATAGAATATTGAGGATCTCTACCGATAACGATTAATGGTATTTCTAATGTTTTATGTTGTTTTTTTATTGAGCGAGCACAATATTTCCACTCGGACAGTTCAGAAGCTGTCGCTTTATATAATGAAGGAGATGTAGAAAATTTGATATGCTGTTTTGTTGTATTGATGAGCATAGGTTTTAGCTCAGTATAAAGCGCGTCTGCATCCATGTTGGAGTAAGTATGATATTTTTGTAGCCAAATATCGTCAGAATCAGTTTGATCAGAAATCGGTAAATGAAGCTCATCTAATCGGTGTAAGTTCATGGAAGTAGAATCAACTAAAATAAGTGCTTTAATTTGATCCTCATGTAATATCGCAAAATGTTGTGCGCATAAACCTCCATAGGAATGACCAATTAAAATGATTGGCTCGTAAATAGCTAGTTCATGTAGCAGCATATGTAGTTCCTTTGCAGCTTGTATTGTTGTACGTGGATTAGTTCCTAGCTCACTTTCTCCGTAACCTGGGCGATGATATGAAATGACTGTAAAGTTTTGTGAAAGCTTTTCTATAATAGGAAGCCAATCATAAAATGAGCATCCCATTCCTGTTTGAATGACTACAGTTTGTTTACTACTACCTCTCATATATACTTCTACATTTTGTCCAAATATCTCTACTGATCTATTAATAGTAATTCCCCCTAAGCTTGAAATACTTTTTGGCAAGTAAAGACGATACACCAGGCACATATGCCAAAGAGTATAGATGTACTAAGTGAAAAGGAGTTCTTTAAACCGATATAAACAATAAATAATAGTAGTGCAGATGCAGGAAATCCATATAATACGCCTAAAGCGAATTGACTTAACTCCTGTTTACTCCCACCTTCGAAAGAAATCCAAAATAAACTAAGTAAACTAATAAGAGGAAGAGCTGCGATAAAGCCGCCTATCGTACTATAATGTTTAGCGACTTCAGTAATCACGCCGATAATAAGTGCCGAAACGATGACTTTAACGAGGAAATGCATATTTTGCCTCCTTCGCTAATAAAGAAAAGGCTTTTTCGATTAATTGTTGTTCTTCTTTTGATAACTGTGATTCTAATATTTTTATCTTTTCTTTATCTAGTAAAGTATGCTTTTCTAATACTTCCATTCCTTCTGCCGTTAATGTAAGGTTCACAACTCTTTCATCTTGTTTATTTCTTTCTTTCATGATAAATCCTTTTTGAATAAGACGTTTTACATGTTCGGACGCTGTGTTATGAGATAAACCAAGTTCAGAAGCAATTTTTCCAATTGTTATATCTTTCTCACGGGAAACGATTTGTAAAATACGAATTGCTTGATGAGAAAGATTGTCTTCATATTCATAGCGTAAGTGGTAGTATATTGTCTCCCAATGTGGATTAATGTCTTTCATATTAAAATTCCCCCTAATTTTTATATCGTACTATAAGATATATTCGTCTTGTAAGAATTAAAATCCTGTTATTTTCATAATAAATGTTGAAAAAGTTTATTTTTATTGAAATATAAGGTAATCTATGTGTAAAGGTATACATTTAGCAAGAGAGAGGATGATAGCTGTGAATACATTTAAATGGATTAGTCATGAAAAGATGTATGTAGATCAAATACATGTTGAAAAATGTGGTCCTCTTTCAGTCGGCGTATATGGAGGAAATCAAGAGAGTGATGCATATGAAAGAGGAGATGCAGTGCTAGCTTGGTGGGATCCGAAATTAGAATTTGAATTTGTTATGATTTTTGATACACATCATAAAACAAAAAATATACATTATATAATAGAAGCGATTTCAGAAAGAGAAGAACAACTAAAAGAATTATTTTCATATCCAATCCATTTAGCTTTTCATCATACCCATATGTATTTATTAGCGTTATTTACAGATGAGCTATTTATCGAGAAATGTGACCAAGATGATGAGGAACTTGCATGTTTAATTTGTTTACGAAAAGGCGAGTTCTTATATTGGCTATCAGTTGGTGATTGCTTCGCGTATTTATTCCATTCAGAGCAAACGGAAAATGGAAAAGGTAGGCTAAATAAGCGTAAGAACTATCAATATATAGGAAGAAAAAATGTTTTTGCAGCGAATACCCCTTGTTTTACATCAGGGATAAGGGGATTAGAAAAAGGTCAGAATCACATTGTAATGGCAACAGATGGTATTTTAGAATGTGATAAACGAAAGTTTGATGATGATCAATCTTTAGTAGAAATATTACACGACGGAACTTGTTTACAGATTGAGCCTGTATTAACAAATGTACTTCAGTGGAAAGGTAGAGATTGTGCCACTATTATTGGATGGTCCATCGATACTGAAGATAGACAATGTGCCAATTAATAAATGAAAGGGAGTTCAAGGGTTTTTGTCCTTGAACTCTTTTTTGTTAAGCGATATGAATATGATACGTTTTTAACCATTCATTTACTTGTAGCATATACTCCATAGCACTTCTTGCTTCAAAATTGTTAACCACTTTATTACTTTGATCAGCAATTGCAAGTAATATGGAATGGTTAATAAGTGAGAAAACAGGATTGTTTTTATTGCTGCACATATCAAGTGTTAAATTACGGATTGTTTGTAAATAATGTGGATCTTGTGAAGTAGGATAAGCGCTTTTTCTTCTATTTCGCACATCATCAGGTAAAGCAGGTTTCAGTGCTCTACGTAAAATACCTTTTTCAATATTATCAATACTTTTTATGTTGAAAGGAACGTTCCATAAATATTCAACTAATATAAAATCGCAAAATGGTACACGAACTTCAAACCCTACAGCCATACTCATACGGTCTTTACGGTCAAGTAAGAACGGGAGAAATCTCGTTAAAAATAAATAAAACATTTGGCGTTGTTTCGCGGATTTTTTACTTTCTCCTTCAAGAGTAGGTACTTCAAGAACAGCTTCATGGAATCGTTTATTAATATAATGCTCAGGATTACATTGAGTTGTTACGTCGCTTAATAATAGAGAAGATGTGTTTTCCCAGTTTGTTAACCACGGAAACTTATCTACATATAATAGTTCTTCTTGATGAAACCAAGGATATCCCCCGAATACTTCATCAGCAGATTCTCCAGATAAAGCTACGGTTGCATCTTTTTTCATTTCGCAAAATAGTAAATATAGTGAAGTTTCCATTTCGCCAGCACTTGGTAAATCTTTTGCACGGAGGGGAACGAATAAGTGATTTGCTAATTCTTCAGCATTCACAATAATATCATGATGCGATGTCCCTACATGTTCAGAAACACGTTTTACCCAAGGAGCGTCTAAACCAGTGCGAGCAAATGTCAGCTCGAAATCTTTTGCGCTATTTACAAAGTCAACGGAATACGTATGAAGTGTTTTATTTTCCGCTGCAAATTCTTTCCCCGCTAGTGCAGTAATACCGCTAGAATCTAATCCGCCTGATAACATACAAACAAGAGGAACATCGGCAATTAATTGTCTTTTTACTGTATCTTGTAAGATAGATAAAATATGTGAAGATGTGTCTTCGATAGATTCTTTATGGACCTTACTTTCTAAATTCCAATACTTCTTAACTACCTTTTTATCACGTGTAAAAGATATAAAATGTCCAGCACGTACTTCTTGAATATGTTTAAAGACGCCACATCCTGGAGTTCGAAATAATCCTAATCCAAATATTTCATTTATGCCATCCGCATCAATTTCAGCAGGAACAGATGGGTGAGCTAATAATGCTTTTATTTCAGAGCCGAAAATAATACTGTCATTTCTTTCTGTATAAAAAAGTGGTTTTACCCCTAAATGATCTCGTGCTAAAAACAATTGTTGCTTCCGATCATCCCATATTGCGAAAGCGAAAATTCCATTTAAACGTTGCACGCAGTCTTCTTTCCATTCTAAATAAGCGTGTAGTAACACTTCTGTATCCGAGTGAGTTTCAAAGGCATGCCCACATTTTTGAAGTTGTTCTCTCAGTTCACGAAAATTATAAATTTCTCCATTATAAGTAAGAGCATACGTGTAATCTCCGGCACGAAATGTTTTTGGCTGCGTTCCGCCTTCTGGGTCAATAACAATTAAACGTCGGTGTGCAAAGGCCGCACGAGGAGAAAACCAAAATCCTTCAGCATCCGGACCGCGATGCTGAATACTATTTGCCATCTTTTCTAAAATAACATGTTGATTTGAAAGATCCTTCTTCCAATCTATCCAGCCTGTAATTCCACACATACAAATCTCATCTCCTAATTTTAAATAGTAGATTAACGAAATAAAATGTACACCAAGTTAAAGAATGGTTATGTAAATAGTGTACTACGTTAATTAAATTGTAGACTTGAGAAAATTTCCTTCAAATTCAAAGTTATATGAGACAATAGGTAAGGAAAAGTATTCCATTACATACAAAAAATAATAAAAAAGATGAGAGAAAACTTTTTTCTGGACGTTATATAGAGTGTAAAAGCTTTTACAAAAAAATAAGGGGAATCGCTACATGAAATCAAATGAGAAAAATTTTATAAAAAGATTACAGCGACAAAAAGAAGATGCGCTAGAATTTGTTGTCGATACATACTTACCACTCATAAAGGGGATTACGCATAAAGTTCTTTTTCCAGTTCAAAATGATGGACTCATAGAGGAATGTGTAAATGATATATTTCTTTCCATTTGGAATAACGCAAATAAGTTTCATGGAGAGCCGAGTGATTTTAAAAAATGGATTGCAGCGATTGCAAAGTTTAAAGCAATTGATTATTACCGGAAAGCAACTAAAAAAGTAGAAATCATTTCAGATGAGTTTCATATAAGTACGGAAAAATCGGCAGAAGACGAATTAATCGTTATGGAAGATAGGGAAGAATTATTGAAGCTTATTAATCAATTAGAACCGTTAGATCAAAAAGTGTTCATTATGAAATATCTACTCGGTATGAAGACAGAAGAAATAGGTGACAAGTTAGGATTAACTCGAGCGGCGATAGATAATCGTGTGTATCGCGGGAAAAAGAAGCTACAACAAAATGCTACGAATATTAGTTTTGGAGGTAGTGTAATATGAAAGATATTTATGAACTATTAAATGATATTGATATAGATGAAAAAGAACTTGAGGAAATTGAGGCTTCTGAAATTGAAAAAGAAAAAGTGAAGCGTAATTTAAAACAATCTATACGTACGAAGAAAAAGGTGAAAACTTGGAAAAAAGGTGTCGCTGCTGCATCTATTTTAGTTGGATTATCAGTTGCGACACTGGGTATCGGATTTCCTACATATGCTGGGGGATTGCCAATTGTAGGTGACATATTCCGATTTTTAGATAATGGTAGAACAGGGTTATATGAAAATTATAAAGAGTTTTCGACTGAGTTAAATATGACGAGGGAAAGTAATGGGGTTAAGGTCACAATTAATGATGCTGTTTTTGACGGCAGAACTGTAGCGATAACGTATTCTATTGAAAGTGATAAAGATTTAGGAGAGAACCCGAGCATATTTGGTTTCCCACAGGTGGAAGGTTCTAATGGTTCGGGAGGAAGTTCTAAAATTACGAAAGTAGAGGATAAAAAATATGTAGGTATGACTACAGCAAGTGATCACGGTAGTAAAAGAATGGACGTTGCAAATGTTAGATGGAATATGGAAGCAATTGATATGCACGAGGAAAAAAAATCAATAAAAGGGAATTGGAATTTCGCGCTTTCTTTAAATGCAATGGATAGTAAAGAAATGAAGATTCAAGGAAGTTCTGAAAAAGAAGGCATAAAAGTAAATATAGACAAAATGGAAGTAACCCCTATGTCATTTATCATTTTTTACAATCAAGAAGAATCTAAGACATTAAGAAGTATATGGGATAGTGCAGATGTTGAATTAGAAATAAAAGATGATTTAGGAAATCGATACGTAGGTGAAGGTAATGGTGGAACAAGTACAGTAGCAGAGCCACATAAAAGTAGTTGGAGTACTACGTTCCAAAAACTGAACGAAAATGCAACGAAACTCATTATTACACCTCATGTGAACTTGCGAGTTCATACACCTGAAAATCATGGTGGAGTGGAGTATGTGAATGGGAAAGAGAAGAAAATAGAAGTGCCGAAAAAAGAAGCGAAGAGTAAAGGTATTGTGTTAGATGATATTGTCATTGATTTAAAGAAATAAAAGAAAGACTGCCTGAAACCATTAGGCAGTCTTTTTTTCGTTAAGAACTAGTAACGAGTAACGCATGCGGATGCTGCGTTTTATATTCATCTTTCCAAGGAATATGTAGTTGTTCCCACGATTCGCCGCTATCATTGGATTGAAACATGCCATTGTTATTTAAAGTGTAAAATGTGTGAGGTTCTGCCGGATTTGTCGCAAACATCGAAATGACTGTACCGATTGCAGAAGGTAGTCCTTGCTGTACTTGCTCGAAAGGAGTATCTTTCGTTTTTCGATAAATATAAGATTCATAAGGAATACGGTGATGAGCGAGATCAGCACTCGGTGCAGCAGACACGAGAATTGTATCGCAATCAGCTGGGTTGATAGCCATGCTGTATAAATAATGATGTTCAAGTCCTTCACTACATGAGATCCAGCTGTTTCCACTGTTATAACTTTCAAGATAGGCACGATCAGGTCCGCCTATAAACCCATCACCACATGATGCATAAAGGCGATTTGGGGCTTCAGGGTGCATGAGTAATTGATGAGCATCGATAGGGGCACCGAATTTTTTATCAATCCATGTATGCCCTTTATCGTTACTTTGAATAACAGCACCAGCTTCGATTGAAACGTGGATTGTATTTGGATTGTTTGGATCAATTGTAATCCAGCGTACGTGATGGGTAAAAGGTCTAGGCGGGAAAGCCCACGTATAAGAAGATAATAATGATTTCATATTTTTAAGTTCAGTCCACGTTACACCGCCATTTTCTGAACGAAATAAAGCACTAGGTTCTGTACCTACATAAACGACTCCATATCCGTTAACTTGTTCATTAGGGCTTATCGTAATGGAAGTGATTGAAGAATGTAAAATACCGTCTTCTTTCGGAAAGTCAAAGTAACGATAAGAATCTCCAATTGGTCTCCATGAATCCCCACCATCATCGCTTAACCATAGACCTCGTCCAAATGTTCCACAATATACACGATTCTTTTGAAATGGATCAACTGCAATACAAGTAGGCTGCATATTTTGTAAGTGGTAAGTCGTTTCGTAGTTACCATCTTGTTCTTTTATTACAACAAGTTCACGCTCCATACAGAGAAATAAACGTTTCATTTAAGTAACCTCCTTAAAAATTCTTTCATTAGTAAACAATATGAAAATAAAAAAGAAGTAGTCTTGTTTTTATTTGAGAAAAAGGACTTGTTTGAAAAGTAGCGAAGTGTGTATACAGAAGGAATCGGGATAAAGTGAAACTTTAATCAGTGGGGGTTTTGTTCATCCCCACTGATTATTAGCCTTCACCAATCGG
>NZ_JBALMG010000049.1:0-11467 GCF_036963225.1 Bacillus sp. JJ783
TGACAGGGATAAGACCAATGTGACGCTACCCCATACCTATCAACTTAAGAAAAATAAGGGTCCCAAAAAAGAAAAAATGAGCCGAACTCTTATGAATAACTGTGAAAAGGTAAATTTTTTGTTATGGGAGGTTTCTGAAAATCCTAGCTTGATGGGTATGTGTTATACCCCCTCTTTTATTTTATCGCTTCCAACTTTTTATCTACTTCAAGTAGTAATTTAGAAACTTTATCCATTGATTCCGAACCCTTTTGAACTAAAGTTTCGTCTTTTAGGTTTAATCCTTGACCTATTAAAATTGTACCAGTCTTCGCATTATACATAGCATCCTGTACAGTACTTTGTACGTCTTTATACTTCTCGCCAGGGTCTAATTCACTTAATTTATCTGCTGTTTCTTGCATAGGTTCAGACTTCTCTCTATACGCATCTGCTTTTTCAATTATTGGTTTATCACTAGTCAAAATATCACTTAATTCTAATGCTTGCTTCGTTATATCCTCTAATAAAGAGTTTAATTTTGACTTGTACTCTTTCTCTACCTTAGTCTCTGATACGTCTTTGTTACCTGATTTTTCTTTAACCTTCGACACTTCTTGACTGTCTGCTTCAGCTACTTGTAAGCTATCAGTTTTCTTCTCTTCTGTAACGTCTTTATTTGAACAACCTACCCCTGCTACTAATAGAATTGGTAATGTTACTGCTAATAGTTTACGTTTCATTGTTATATACCCCTTTGTTTGTGGTTATTGTTTCTTTGATTTCATTTTGAATACCCTTTAATATATTGTTTCTTGTATGTAAACAGGCTACCTTTTGACAAGTAACCTGCTACAACCTATTGTTTACATTACTTCGTTCTGTTCCAAGCACCTTTATAATCTCTTAACCTATATTATTTACGTTTTTGTACATCTATTCTGTTACCCTTTGCGTCTACCATATTTAAGTAATCGTTTAGGAAGATTTCAAGAGTATAGTCTACTGATTCATTCAATTGACTTTTATCCATCTTTTGACCGTCTTTCACATACTCCTCAATTGTCATTGTGAATTGTTTTGAGTCTGGCTTGTAAGACCATTTACCTGTCATATGGTTGTCTTCGAATGATGTTTTACCTTTATCATCGAAAATCGTATATGTACCATCTTCCTTAAAGTCTAATGCCTTAACGAATTCAGAACCTTCGAAATGACCCCATTCACCTACAAACTCTTTACTGTCTTTAGGGAATTCTGAATGTTCAGTTGCTTGAAGTTTCTTTTCTCCTGCATCTGCTATCGCATCGGCAAGTGGTGTATACCCCTCTTTTAAGTAGTCATTACCTTTCAGCATTAAGTCTTTTGACTCTTGAATCTTTTCTTTTGTAATAGAACCACTTTTCGCTGACTTAACTTGTGTTGCAAATGCTTCACTATAAAAGTCTACTGCTTTTAGAATTGTTTTATGTTGTTCTTCAAACTCTTTAGGTGGCTCAATTTTATGGAATTTAGAAATTATTTCTTGTAATTCAGCTTCTTTTTCAAATATTTCTTTGTTTAACTTCTGTATATCGTTGCTTTTATCCTTCGTTTGACTTGCTGTTTCCGTTAGTTCAGTAATCTTCGTTTCTAAGTCACTTCGTAACTTATACATATGGTTTGGATATTCTTCTTTAGATATCTTTTCCTTTGTTACTTCCTTTTCCTTCGTCTCTGACTTTGCTTCTACTTTATCCTTTGTTTTCGTCTCTGCTTTATCTGTAGCACAACCTCCTAATAACATGATTGGAAGTGCTAACGTTATAAGTCTCTTTGCTTTCATTATGTATACTCCTTTTTTTTCGTATTTTCATTTAATGAAAAGTAATTCTCCAAATAAAAGAACTTGTAGCAGGCCCCGCTACAAGTTCTTTTAGCTAAATATTTTAGCTCATCAAAACAAAATATACATTCTACACAATCGAGGTAATTCCTAAAATATGGTTTGTTAACATCATTATATAACATAATTATGAATTTTTGTTAAAAATTCTATATTCTTAGATAAATCGCACTCCACTTTCTTACTGTGGATTTGAAATAAAGTTTAATCGTTTATAACAAAGTTTAACTGTTTTGAAGAAAGATGTACTGTTTTTAAAAAAGATGTACCGTTTTATCTCTTTGGATTTACTTATCTATGGGGATTCTTTTTTTGGAGTTTACCACCGAGCTTTATATCTGGAATGACAGGATATTTTGTAGCAAAAAACTCCTCTAAAGTTATGAATAAAAATGTATAGTAAGGGCTGTATTTTTAGATAAAGGCTCTGTTAATATTAATAGTTGACTTTCGAACAAAAGAAAACCGCCTCTTATAGAGAGCAGTTTTACTTATATTCATTCTTATGCAAATTCTGAAGCATATTCTTCGTATATCTTTAATGTATTAAGCAATCGAGCTGATTCAATCATGATTTCGTTCGATGAATCAGTTACACAAATGACAATAAATCGATTATCATTTCTGTCTCCAAACAATCCTTCTGATTCAAGTTCCATTAACACATTTAACGATTCATTCAACAGTGTATTTACTCGCATGTTAAAGTCATCTTCGACGGTTTCATGATATTTCTTAATAATTTTGTTCACTTCATCAAACATTCCGAAATCGTCCCATTCGCTCCACTCAACAGCTCCATATCTATAATAATTGTATAAAGGGTCCGATTTATTAACTTTGATCAGTCTTTCTTTATTAGCCACTGGTCCAATGCTATTGACACAATCGTCTGTTAATATGGAGTACCCATATATTGTGTCAACACCGCACCTAGTTATAAGTTCGTTATAATGACAACGAATTGCATTTTTCAACTCAACATATAAACTTTTTTGAAGATGCATTTTCACCGTATTTCCTCCGTTCTTTTTGTAGCGACATGTTGTTACATACTTCAATCTTAACATGAAAATCAACATTAAACGTTAACTGAGCCTAGATAAAAAAACTTCCGCTAACAAGAATTATGTGAACACAAAATTCCCCCAGTTAAACAATCTGGAGGACTTTTAATAGTCTTCTAAATACATTGAATCCCGATAATAGGACGTTATGTCAAACTCACATGTATACTACATTTATTTCACATTTTATCTATCTTATATAATGATACAATGAAGATAATATTAGGAAATTGTGAGGGTGATTACGTTGATAAAATTTTTAATTAGTTATGCTGCAAGTCTATTTACTTTTATTTTCGGATGGTTCTTGATTTCATATATTTTTAATCCTAGCTATATTCACCCGACCGTTTTATTTGGATTCATTAAAATGATCGTCATTTATGGTAGTATACCAGCTCTTATAGCTTGTCTAATTGGGGAAGTCTTATACAGGAAAATCAAACGATGTAGAGAATTACAATTTGGAATTCCTGTATTTATAGGACTATCAGCTATCTATACACTTACACTATTTCTTTTTACTTTTACTTTTTCTTTTTTAAGTTTTTTTTATTTCGTCGCGCCTGTTATTATGGGGTCGTTAGCTTTTTATTTAGTACGTAGAAAAATATAATTAACTTCCGTTAACGAATTTTATGTAAATAAGCCGTCCGTATGGGCGGCTTATTGTATTTTTTGCTTAGCGTGGGTTTTTTCCAAAATGCTGGCGATACCCCAAATTGCAATTGCATTGAGGTTTTTGCACCAGAACCGGTCTATCTATAATACTTGATACACCTTTCTTGAAAAGGGATTCTATCATCGTGCAGCACTTCTTCTTGCAGCAATTTTGTTATATTCCCTATTTTTCCAATGAATAGTGCGAAGAAGTCGCCCGAATTTGGATATGAAAATAGTCCATACCCCTTTGGTGACAGTATTTTGTTGACCTCCTGGATCTTTTCAGGTAAAAATTCATAATGAAATGCTTCTAATTTCTCGAGTTCTTCTTGTGTTGCTAATTCAATTTGGTGGGCAAATTCGTAATCAAGAATAAAATTGACAATTTCTTGGTATTGCTCACCTTTATAGTCAACGTATAAAAACTGTTTCGTCGTCAATCCATATTTTAATAGGTCTTCATGTAAGTCATAACTTCCTTGCTCCTTCAAAAACGTTTCCAAATCCTTGCTATCAGGAAATATAATCTGCGCTATCCCTTGATTAGGCATATTAGCTTCCTCCCTTTTATTGAAATAATTCTCCATGCTTGTTAGGAATATATTCCGGGTAGTTTTTACGATAAAATTGATCGATCATCTGAAGAACAGGGTCCCATTCAGGGTATGGCTCACGTTCTCCAAATACCATTTTCGCTTCTGGAGTATTCATCAGAAAATTATCGAATTGAGTAGGTACTGGCAATCCTAGTTGTTTTCTTACATGGATCAAGAATAAGATTTCAAAAGGATAAAATCCGTATCTGAAATCACCAAATTCACCGAACTGTCCGATTTCAGAAGCTAATGCAGAATGATACTCAGACATTATCGAAATTAGATGTTCTATTTCTTCTAAATTACCAGTCGACCAACGTCCCAGCACTTCATCATAAATGTTCAGGTCTTCAGGGATTAAGTCGCATCGTAGTTCAGCTTCCTTAAACTTATTTATCACGGCTAGATGCAATTTTTCATTCGTTCCCATGATGGTTTTATTTTTATACTGCAAGTACAGCTCTAGCAAAAACCAAATATGTCTATCCTTTTCATTGGCATTTATTAAATGTCCACCGAAGTGATGAGCCATAAAATCATATAATATATTTTCTTCTTTCTCCCATCCATACATTGCAAAATGAACTAATGTGAGGACGACTTCTCTAAACGAATATTCCAACATCATCCCAGGATACCTGATTGTATAGAGATCCTGTCCCATGCACTGGTAAAATAAGACCTTCTGCATGTTCTTTAATCCTTCTACATTGTTTCCACCGCTGATCAATACATCATTTTTCCATAGTGACAAGTGATATGAAGAAATTGGGTTTAGATTTATTAATAGTATGTGATCTTTCTTTGTTTCATTTTGCTCAACGATTTCCTCATTCTCTCTTCTATTAACATTATATTCATCTTTAACATCTTCAAATTTGATTCCATCCACAAAATTTTTGCTATATCTTTTAAAAGCCATTTCTAACTTTTTTTGGTTTATCATTGAATCTCCCCTATGAATGTTTGCGAGTTTTATAGTGACAGTGTGACATCCTGTACATGTTGTGACAAATAATACATTAAAACTTATTTGCCAAGTTTACATACGATTCAAAATCAACTTCTATATCATTTTCAACACTTGTTCCTTCACATTTTCGTCAAACTTAGCCCCTTCTACATTTGCTCCTGTCCAATCTACATTGTCAAGTGTAGCACCGGTAAAATCCGCTTCTGTAAAATTCCCATTTAAAAGAGTTGCTCCTGTTAAATCTGCATTTATAAAATCTGCATTTCTAGCATCTACTTCTGATAAATTTGCATTTTCCAAATCTGTCTTTTCAAATTTACTATTTGTAAGATTGGCACTGCTAAAATCCGTTCCAGTGCAATACGCCTGTGTAGCATCAATTCCAGATAAATTCGCATGGCGAAAAGTAGCATGATTTAAAATTGTTCCAACTAGTTCTCCATATGAAAAATCAACTTCGTCAAAACATGTTTCAAAACAACTACTTATATTCAATTTCGCATATTTCATATTCGCTTTAGAGAAATTCGCTTCACCAAACCTACAATCTGCAATATGTATTTCCTCTAAATTACAAATTCTGAAATCAGCCAACTCAAAATCACAATCATGAAACGATGCCCTCATTAATGAAGAAGCCCTTAACATGACCCGTTTTGCCATAATACGATCTCCCATTACCTCTGACAGGTCTGAAAAAGTAAGGTCCAAATCACTCATATCTAACTGATCTATAACCTCATCATTGTATTGAGATCGATTTAATATTTCCATGACTCTTATTCTATCATCATTCTTCTCATTCATTATTACTACCTCTTTTCACTTAGCTTTTCAGATGGTCCTTCCAAGCAACATTAGGAGAGAAGAATACCCCTCTTCCATTATCACCAAAACTTGGTATAGCCATTACTTGAGCTGGTTCTAAATATTCCATTACATGTAACCAACTATCAAGCAATGTATCAATATCAGCTTCTAATGGATTTTGTAAAAGATCTATGCACATCCCACCCCAATTCAGTTCTGATACCACAGCTGGACTATTTAGTAATAATTCCTTATCAAACATGTCCAAAACATGACTACTAAAATATGTTCTAGTTCCTACCCCCAAGGGGCCGTTAGGACGAAACCTAACTGGTACAGGTTGAGAACACATATTCATCCACTTATGTAAGCGTTCACGTTCGGTATTCCACGGATAGGATACTGGCCAAAACATATGTGCCACTCCATAACTTGGTTTCACGATTTCTGTGATTTGGTCGGATAACTCAAAAAAATCCGACCACAATTTTTTGGGTATAGATTTATGAAACTCAAACTCTAAAAATGAGCCATGGCTCAAATTAACTTCAAAGCTCCCTCTATAATTAACAGATTTATCACGATAGAGGTGAACTTCAGATACCCTACGCTCCGAAATCACTTTTTCAATAATTTCCTCACGATTATATTCTACCTGTATTGTTTCACAGTTGCCCCAATGAGTAGGAGCAAACTTTTCATTTGACTCAAACACATCCAAAAGACGCCCTAGTATCTCTTCCTGATTAAAAGATACTGTGGGATACATTGCGATTGAAAAATATTTAGGTTTCATTTATATCCTCCTTCATACTAAAAAATAAAGTTACATAATAATTTATATTTATACTTTTATCCATTCACCTTCACCAGGTAGATCTGAGTCAGCTTGCCATACGTGAGTTACTTTTCCACTACTTGGATCAGTATAGTAAATTTCACTCTTTTTCGCTAAAGGCCCACTTGGTCTTGGCTGAGGTGGAATCCCATTTTAATCGGGTTTGTCACTTGATATTGTCACAACATGATGGCCGTTTTTCTCCTGTGCCAGTTCTCTTTCAGCTCGCATTTGCATGTCATCATGAATAACGTGTTCTTTGTCACTTATTTTGTGTTTGTGATCATGAACCAAATCAATTTCACCCTTAGCATTAAGTCCTATACTGTCTAGACGCGTAAGATGCCCTTCACTGGATGTATACGTAACAACCTTACCAACGTTATTGTTCTTTAATTCACGACCTAAATGTTCGCTCAAAGCATCTCTACCTTTTGCTTCTTCTTCTCTTCCACGCTCTCGGCTCTTTCTTAAATTTTCAGTCTTATCATTCCAATCTTTACGATCTAAAGGTGGTTCTGTTTCTTCACAATGACGGTCATATATAATATCATCTGCTACGTCATACTCTCCTCGCGCTTTACCTTCATCTATTTTCTTTCAATAGTATTTTTCCCGTTCTTGAGTTAGTTTAATTTTGTTTGAGTTTGTATTACTACCTTCTCCCGTACCCTTAGTTCCATTCTTAACCTCAGAAAAAGTCTGCAAAGAGACTCCGCTTTTTCAACATACAATGAACTTCAACAATTGCTAGCTACTTCCTAATCCTTTTTCCTCATTTACCAATCTGTTTATGCTTTCTTCAAACTTTGCACCAGATCCTTATTTTTCCCCTCTACTATCATCATACACTGTTCACAGCCCTTACAATCTATAAAATTTAACAGTTAATACACTTATAAAATTATAATTCCCTTTTAAATTTTCACGTTAAAACACAAAAAAGCACTCGTTGCCATAATTGACAATCCAGTGCTTTAAGTTCATCTATTTTTAAGTAGCATTAAACTTGTAAGTTTTGTAGTAATAGTATGACGCCTTTTGTATTTCGTGACAACTACTACGTTAAAACTTACGTGTTTGTACGAGTTCGTTAGTTTCATGTCCATCCCATGTCTTTATGTTCGTCGCATAGTAGAATGTCATCTCGCCTAAGCTCGTACTTCTTTTTCTATTCTATCATTACACGTAATACTCCATGATGGTACAACCATCATGGAGTATGTATTTTCAAACACCCTATTATTTTTTCTATCCACTTCACATATACTTTATTATTCATTCATCATTATATTTTTTAATCGTGTAATTTACTTAAAAAATCAGTAAATGTATCTGCAATGTACAATACATTTTCTCTTGCCAGTTCTTCTACTTGTGCTTCTGTTAAACCTTCTTGACGCATTAACATTTCTTTTTCGCCAGCATTCTCATGCTCCCAAAAAACTACAATTGGGTTTTCTGTATTATTTTTATAATCTAAACAAACTAAATTTCCAGCTGGATCAATTGCAATAGGGAAAATCTTTTGCGGAAGCGTAGGTTTGTATATTTCATACTTTTTAATAATGTACTCACTACTTTCCTCATCAAAACTAAATAAACTACCAAAGCAACGCTCTACATTGCCTACATTAAATTCTTCTGGTAATACACTCGCACCTCCATTTATTTTTACACAATCAATATAATCTTGAGGTAACTGGAAGCCTAATTGTAATCCAATTTCTTTAATCTTAGTTTCTGATACTTCTGCATCAGCATATTCCCACTCTAAATCTTTTCTCATCTAATACCCTCTCCCCATAATTTATTTCCACCAAGATGGTTAACCCCATGAATGTCTGTTAATACTAATTGCATCTTTCCAGGAACCTGATGATGGTGCCAAGTAAGCCCCTTTATTCTTGCTCTCCCCTTTTCAATCTGATTAAGCTGTTGTGGGGTAAAAAGTTCCTGTGGTACTTTACCTTTTTCAATTGCCTCTTTTAATATCCTTGTACACTCTTTAAACTGAGGTGTATCTTTCATAACATAATATTCTTTATCTAATTTTAACGTGAATTTTAAGTTATCTCCTTTAAAAATAGGAAAACCTAACACATCATAGCCTACACCCATCACATGTGTTCCTCCTGCCAATCCTTTATTAATTATATTATTTTTAGGTGAAGCGTTTAAAAAGTCATCAACATATCCTACCACTGATTTAAATTCTTCAACACTATCATACCCAAATTCTTTGATAGTAGTATCATCTACTTGTTTTAAGAAATCTTCAACACTATCATATCCCTTAGGAACAATTGATCTATTAATCAAATTTCCGTCTTTATCGTAATTATTTTTAATTACTTCGTCAATTTCAGATCTATGAACAGTGTTACCCGTGCCCCTAGTTCCACTATTAACAGCAGAAAATAACTCTCCAAGTGTCTTTCTTTCTCCTCCAATGCCTGCTAGCGCGGGTTCAGGGAATACATTCGGGATTTCAATATTTTTAATCTTCTCCACGATACTACTCGGCAACTTATTTATTAAGGAATGGCTGCATAAGAATAGATTTCATTAGGAATCTATATACCTCTTTCAAATAAATGTAATCTTTGCACCAGAACCTGCTGTACGTCTATCCCTCCAACGTGTATCCGTTCTTTCTGGGTTTGTATTTGGATCCACGCTAGGATAACGATTTAGTCCTGTTAACTGCATACTTCTCTCTGCTAGCTGTTTTATCTCTGGAGTTAAAGCAGTAGAAACCGTTATTAAGCCGCCTTCCATATAGTGAAACGCTAATAGTGTGTTATCTTTATCTGGCCATAAATATTCTTCTAGATTTATAGATTGATTACTTTTGATAGAATTACAATTTACACAAGCGAGTAAAAAATTGTCCCACGTTAACGCTAATTCCTCATGTAAACTTTTAGGCTGTATATGTTCAACTGCCACATTGCCCCCCAAACTTCTTTCACAATAAGAGCAATAGGATCCTATCCTGTCCATTAAATGTCCTCTAGACTCTTGATACTTTTTGAACTGAATAGGCTCCCCATCTTCATCTACTGGAACGTCTCCTCTATCAATCGGCCTCATTTGTATCCCTCGCTAATCTGGCTGCTCTTCTTTCCATTTGCAGAAATGCGTAATATGCCACATCATCACTATATAAGGACTCAATCTCGTCTAACTCATTTTTTAACTTCTCAACTTCAGCATCAGATGCTTGCTTTCCTTCTTGAAGAAGTGAATAATATTTTTGTGCTGCCTCATACATTTTCTTATATTTTTCACTTCTTTGTACATTTTCAATCTCCATTACACTTTCACTGATGTCTTCAATACTCTTATTGACAAACTCCTCATCTCGCACTACTTCATCGTCGTCCTCTTCATGAAGGCGGCGTAATTCCCCTTCTTCAAGAGACTGGATAATAAATGGCGAATGTGTAGTCGTAATAAACTGCACTTCCGGAAACGTTCGTTTTAAATCTTCAACAATTCTACGTTGCCAACTTGGATGTAAATGCAGATCAAGCTCATCAATCAATACAACTCCTGGTGTTTCTCTTATCACAGCATCTCCTAATGCAGGATTCAACTGAGCCATTCGATGCGCTAAATCTGCAACTAGTCCTAGCATATTTCTTACCCCATCACTTAACAAGTGAAAAGATATCGCTGTATTATCATTTTTTATCGCATGTACTTCCTGAGAATCCACATCATACCCAATGGTCTTCCACGTCCTCATACACTCTGAAATTGCTTTACGAACAGCTTTCAAAACTGGTGGTGTTTCTCCTCTTTGCAACTCAATATACGTCATTTTCTCCATCCAGCGGAAAAAATGCTTTTCATTGGAAGCTGGATCTAAACAATCCTCATACCCTTCCAGCCTGTCATTGTTTCTTCTAATATTATTTTGTTCCTTTCTTTGTACCCATAATCGGCTCGTACCATAATAAGAAATAACAGGGAGTTTAACTTCTACACCATGCATTACGGCTCTTTGCAAATAAGAAGCATACTCTATAATAGACCGAGCCTCTTTACTAGTAGTTGTTCCTTTTTTACCATTTACCGCTCTTGACCAATCTAATTTATGCCCCTCTACAGTACTTGTACAGCTTATTCTCACTGGAAATTGCATCTGAATATCGGTTAAACTACCCTGATTATATATTTTCCTATGTATTTCATCACGTCTAATATGTCTAGAATGTACACCGTCTAACCCACTTAAAAAAGCTCCTAACGCAACAGCTAAACCATCTAACACAGCTGTTTTTCCTGTTCCATTATCTCCAACTAATACAGTAAATTTATCTGAAAATGTGATATATCTCTCTTCAAAACCATAGAAATTCTCCAATTTTAGATCATGAATAATCATGAAAGTTACACCTCCAATACCAACATCTATCTCAATTCAAATTGCTTCCAATATTCGTTAACTAAAATTCATATTTAGACCTTAAGTAGACCATATACAACTTGTCTATCACGTAAAGACAAAACAACTCTTCGTTTTATAGTTATATTTTTATAGTTACCTCTATTTAGCATTCTATATAGTTCTTCATTCTCCTCATAACGAATAGATATGAGGACGATCTAATAGGAATTTTAAATCACATCTTAACTAGCATAAAC
>NZ_JBALMG010000050.1:0-43906 GCF_036963225.1 Bacillus sp. JJ783
CGAATCCTTCATGGCTCACCATTTTCGCGGAAGTAGTTCAGTGGTAGAATACAACCTTGCCAAGGTTGGGGTCGCGGGTTCGAATCCCGTCTTCCGCTTAATTACTAAGGGGCCTTAGCTCAGCTGGGAGAGCGCCTGCCTTGCACGCAGGAGGTCAGCGGTTCGATCCCGCTAGGCTCCATATAAATAGGGAAAGCTTACATCATTTGATGTAAGCTTTTTTTGTATTTAAATTTCATTCCAAAAGGCAACTTTTCCATATATCGTTTAAAATGAAAAAAGGGGATTGAATAAGGGGGAGGTAATTATGAAAGTTGTCATTGCATCGGATTCATATAAAGAAAGCTTGAAAGCTATAGAGGTATGTGAAGCTATTGAAAGGGGCTTTGCAGCAATTTTTCCTAAAGCAGAGTATGTTAAAGTACCAATTGGAGATGGAGGCGAAGGAACGGTTGAAGCTCTTGTTGGTGCTACAATGGGGAGAATTATATCACTTAATGTGACAGGGCCGCTTGGAGAGAGCGTGCAAGCCTTTTATGGTATGTCTAAGGATAAGAAGACAGCATTTATTGAAATGGCGGCAGCATCAGGATTACAACACGTTCCAATTGAAAAGAGAAACCCACTTATTACAACGACAAAAGGGACAGGCGAACTGATATTACATGCATTAGATCAAGGAGCTAAACACATTATTTTAGGGCTTGGAGGAAGTGCTACAAATGATGGTGGGGCTGGTATGCTATCTGCCTTAGGCGCAAGATTTATAAATAGGAAAGGTGAGGTAATAGAACCCTCTGGAGGGACATTGCATTTGATAACCACTGTTGACCTTTCTAAGATTGATTCACGCCTGGAGGGTATAAAATTAGAAGCGGCATGTGATGTAGATAACCCTTTAGTTGGACTGAGCGGGGCATCTTTTGTATTTGCGAGACAAAAAGGTGCGAATGTAGAGATGATGAAAGAGCTAGATGAGAATTTAAAACATTATGCTAATATACTTAAACAATATGTGTCTTTTGATGTATCTGAAATACCGGGTGCGGGGGCAGCTGGAGGAATGGGAGCTGCTGTCGTTGCAGTGCTAAAGGGACAGCTAAGAAAAGGGATTGAAATTGTATTAGATTATACAAATTTTGATAAGTGTATAGAGGGTGCCGATCTTATTGTAACTGGTGAGGGAAGAATAGACGAACAAACAGCTTATGGAAAAGCTCCTATTGGTGTCGCGAAGCGGGCGAAATGTCGTCATATCCCTGTAATTGCTATTGGCGGATCTGTATCTCCGAACTATGAAATTGTTTATGAAAAGGGAATTGATGCAGTGTTTAGTATTACAGCTAGTCCAATGACATTAGAAGAAGCATATAAAGCGGCAGAAGAGAATATCGAAATGGCAGCAAAAAATATTGCAGCAGTGTGGAAATTAGCATCAGAAAAACGCTTCTAAATGTAGAAGTGTTTTTTTTGTTCAGTTATTTGAGGATATTTTGTGTAATTTTAGGTGGTGATGGAGAAAAGCACTGATAAAAATATTAGCTGATAGAAAAGTTAGTTGGTTCATTAAGTTAACTTTATACATCGAATAGTTTAAAAATTGGGATTCTAACGTAAATATAAGTGAATAAAATGTATATCCATGCAGAAAAATGTCGAGTTGAGTCAGACTATATAAAAGATTTAAAATATTTAGTGAAGGCATAAAAGGGGGATACTATCTATGAAAAAAGAAATCTCAGTTATTGGAGTTCCAATGGATTTAGGACAGATGCGTCGCGGGGTTGATATGGGACCAAGCGCGATCCGTTATGCAGGGGTAATTGAAAGAATCGAAGAAATTGGATATAACGTAAAAGATATGGGAGATATATGTATAGAGAGAGAAAAAGAAATAGCTGAAAATACAAAGTTAAGAAACCTTACACAAGTTGCAACTGTATGTAATGAATTAGCAAGTAAGGTTGATCATATTATAGAAGAAGGTCGTTTTCCGCTTGTATTGGGTGGCGATCATAGTATTGCTATCGGTACGTTAGCTGGTGTAGCGAAACATTATAAAAATTTAGGTGTTATTTGGTATGATGCACACGGTGATTTAAATACAGAAGAGACTTCACCATCTGGAAATATTCATGGTATGTCACTTGCTGCAAGTTTAGGATATGGGCATTCTTCACTTGTAGACTTATATGGGGCATATCCAAAGGTGAAGAAAGAGAATGTTGTAATTATCGGTGCACGTGCATTAGATGAAGGAGAAAAAGACTTTATTCGTGAAGAAGGCATTAAAGTATTCTCAATGCATGAAATTGATCGTATGGGTATGACGGCTGTTATGGAAGAAACAATTGCGTATTTATCTCATACTGATGGTGTTCATTTATCATTAGACTTAGATGGGCTTGATCCTCATGACGCACCAGGAGTTGGAACACCTGTAATTGGTGGTCTATCTTATCGCGAAAGCCACTTAGCGATGGAGATGTTAGCAGAAGCCGATATTGTTACATCTGCTGAATTTGTTGAAGTAA
The DNA here is from genome assembly GCF_036963225.1 of Bacillus sp. JJ783. Classification (NCBI taxonomy): domain Bacteria; kingdom Bacillati; phylum Bacillota; class Bacilli; order Caryophanales; family Bacillaceae; genus Bacillus; species Bacillus sp. JJ783. Next base: position 2,535 of record NZ_JBALMG010000050.1, read on the forward strand.
ATACAATTTTAGATGAGAGAAACAGAACAGCAACAACAGCGGTTGCTTTAATGGGTTCTTTATTCGGTGAAAAACTGAAATGAATGTAAGAAAAGCAACTGTGAAGTTGCTTTTTTTATTGGAAAATAGGCGTATAATAACTTATATTACACTGTAGGATAAGAAAGTTTGACATCTTACCAATTTAAGCTAAGGGGGCGTTTGTAATTGTCGTTTGTTTCATGTATGGTATAATTAACTAGTTGTTGGAAATACATACAGATAGAGCATAAAATAATATTTCAATATATGGATAGAATTGCTCGTAAGTAGGAGGAAGGGTTAGCATGCCTTTTGAAGATACGACCATTTTGAAATATCTTAGTACGGCATTAGATATTGCTGTTGTATGGTTTATTATATATAAGCTAATTCTTATAATCCGGGGCACGAAGGCTGTTCAACTTTTAAAAGGTATTACAGTTATTATTGTCGTCCGGATGATCAGTATTTTACTTGAATTGCATACGCTATATTGGCTAACGGAACAAGTATTAACGTGGGGATTCTTAGCTGTTATTATTATCTTTCAGCCAGAATTACGAAGAGCACTTGAGCAGCTAGGACGAGGCAGCTTGTTTTCACGTGTAGGAACTCACGAGGACGATGAACCTGAAATTGTTGCAACAGCGATAGCGAAAGCAACGGAATATATGGGAAAACGTAGAATTGGTGCATTAATTACGTTGTCAAAAGAGACTGGGATGGGTGACTATGTGGAAACGGGTATTCCGCTGAACGCAAATGTTTCATCAGAATTACTCATTAATATTTTTATCCCTAATACGCCTCTTCATGATGGAGCAGTAATTATGCAGGGAAGTACAATTAAAGCAGCAGCATGTTATCTTCCGCTATCAGAAAGTCCGTTTATTTCTAAGGAGTTAGGAACAAGGCATCGTGCTGCAATGGGAGTTAGTGAAGTTACTGATAGTATTACAGTAGTTGTGTCGGAAGAAACGGGTCAAATTTCTTTAACGAAAAACGGTGAGTTACATCGTGATTTGAAGACAGAACAGCTGAAGGATATGTTGTTAACAGAATTTAGTGGGAATGAAAAAACGACTTCTTCGTCTTTATGGAATTGGAGGAGAAAGCGTCATGGATAAGTTAATGGAGAATAATTGGTTTTTAAAAGGAATCTCATTACTATTGGCGTGTATGCTTTTTATGTCAGCAACTTTAACTGAAAAAAATACAACATCAAGTATATTACCTTTCGTAAATGAATCGAAAGAAACATTAACTGATTATCCCATTACCCTTAAATATGATGAAGAAAAGTATATTGTAAGTGGTATTCCACAAGGTGGAGTCAAGGTGAAGTTAGAAGGGCCAAAAGCAGCGGTTGCTACAGCAAAAGCAAAAAGCCAATTTAATATACCTGTTGATTTGCGGGATCGTCCAGAAGGAACTTATGAAGTTTCTTTAAAAGCAAATGGTCTCCCAGATGATGTAAAAGGGATAGTTCAACCAGCAACAATTAAAGTCACTCTTCACGAAAAAGCTAAAAAATATGTTCATGTAGATTTAAAATTATCAAATGAAGATCAGATGCCAGCAGGTGCTACTATTGAGAAATCAAGTATTAAGCCCGACACTGTTGAAGTCGTTGGAACAAAAGAAGAAATAGAAAGTATCTCATCGGCTAAGGCATATATCGACTTAAAAGGCGTTAATAAAACTGTTACAAAAACAGCAGACGTTACATTATACAATAAAGAAGGAAAACGTTTAAATGTAAAAACAAATCCATCTAAAATAAGTGTAACGGTGAATGTAGCGACACAAGCTACAGCAAATAACGTCGAAAAAACAGTTCCTTTAACATATTCGAAAAAAGGGAATTTACCAGAAGGTTTAGCTGTTACAAATATTAGTGTTGAACCAAAAGAAGTAACGATAGCAGGTCCAAAAGACATTTTGGATAATATACAATCTATAGAGGGGGTCGAGGTAGATCTTAGTCAATTGACGGATTCTACAACATTCGATGCCTCTGTTTTATTGCCAAAAGGTGTAACAAGTGCAAAACCAAATCAAGTGAAGGTTTCCGTAGGGGTACAAAAGGTAAAACAAACGAAAAGTAAAACTATTGACGGTATCCCGATTCAAAAAAATGGAATTCCGAATGATGTTACTGCTCAGCTACTTTCGCCACAAGATGGAAAGATAAGCGTTGATATTTCAGGAGAAGCAAGTATAGTAGATAAAATAACAGCTGCTCAAATAACAGCGGCGATTAATCTGCAAAATGTATCTCCGGGGACGAAGGATGTTTCTATTCAAGTGAGCGGTCCTGGTAATATTTCGATAGAAGCAAAACAAAAAAGTGCTAAAGTCACAATTGTGAAGAAAGAAAAGCCGGATAAAGAAGTACAAGGTAATATTGAACCACCAGATTCAAAAAACAATCAAGAAAATCAAACTGAAAAACCAAAAAATCCTGAACCGGATCCAGAAAAGGATCAGGAAAAAGATAAAAATAAAGAACAAGACAAAGAAAAAGACAAAGAAAATGGCCAAGAAACGAGCCAAGAACCAACAGTAGATAATCAAAAAGAGCACGAAAAAGGAGCGAATAATAATGGGTAAATATTTTGGTACAGACGGAGTACGCGGGGTTGCAAATAAGGAATTAACACCTGAATTAGCATTCAAGATTGGACGTTTTGGCGGCTATGTATTAACAAAAGATACAGATCGTCCAAAAGTAATTATTGGTCGTGATACACGTGTATCTGGACATATGTTAGAAGGAGCTTTAGTAGCAGGTCTATTATCAACTGGAGCAGAAGTAATGCGTCTTGGTGTTATTTCTACACCAGGTGTGGCTTATTTAACAAAAGCTTTAGATGCACAAGCGGGTGTTATGATTTCTGCATCTCATAATCCAGTACAAGATAACGGAATTAAGTTCTTCGGTTCAGATGGTTTCAAATTAACAGATGAGCAAGAAGCAGAAATTGAAGCATTATTAGACAAAGAAGTTGACGAGTTACCACGTCCAACAGGTACTAACCTTGGCCAAGTGAGTGATTATTTTGAAGGTGGACAAAAATATTTACAATACATTAAACAAACTGTAGAGGAAGATTTCTCTGGTTTACATATCGCTTTAGATTGCGCACACGGTGCGACTTCTTCTTTAGCTCCATACTTATTCGCAGACTTAGAAGCTGATATTTCAACGATGGGAACTTCTCCAAACGGTATGAATATTAACGAAGGCGTAGGATCTACACATCCAGAAGTCTTAGCTGAATTAGTAAAAGAAAAAGGTGCTGATATCGGACTTGCTTTTGATGGTGATGGCGACCGTTTAATCGCTGTAGATGAAAAAGGGAACATCGTTGATGGCGATCAAATTATGTTTATTTGCGCGAAGTATATGAAAGAAACTGGTCAATTAAAACATAATACAGTTGTTTCAACAGTTATGAGTAACTTAGGTTTCTACAAAGCACTTGAAGCAAACAGTATTACAAGTGATAAAACAGCAGTTGGTGATCGCTACGTAATGGAAGAAATGAAACGTGGTGGATATAACTTGGGCGGAGAACAATCAGGTCACATTATCTTACTTGATTACATTACAACTGGTGATGGAATGTTAAGTGCACTTCAACTTGTAAACATCATGAAAATGACGAAAAAGCCATTATCTGAGCTTGCAGGTGAGATGACAAAATTCCCACAATTACTAGTAAACGTTCGTGTAACAGATAAAAAACTAGCATTAGAAAATGAAAAAATTAAAGAAATTATTCGTGTTGTAGAGGAAGAAATGAACGGAGACGGTCGTATTCTTGTTCGTCCATCTGGAACAGAACCACTTATTCGTGTAATGGCAGAAGCACCGACACAAGAAATTTGTGATGGGTATGTACATCGTATTGTAGAAGTTGTGAAAGCTGAAGTTGGCGTTGAATAATTAGCCGATTTTATTTAAAAGGAGCACAAAAAGTGCTCCTTTTTCATATGTTTTATAAACAATGAAAAAAATTTCATTGACGATTTATATTGTTTGTTATACGATGGTCTTGTTCTTTTTCTCAAAGGAAATATTGTAAATTATAAAAGCGCCAGAACTACAAGTAGTGTAGTTGACGAGGTGGAGTTTATCGAGATTTCGGCGGATGACTCCCGGTTGTTCATCACAACCGCAAACTTTTACTTAAAACATTAAGGTGACTTAGTGGACAAAGGTGAAAGTGTGATGAGAGAAGAGGAACGGATGAATACTAGCTGTATAAGTATATACGGACTTTAACCCAATCGAGAGGAAGGTGAAAGCCGTTACAAGCTTACAGGGCTAGCAATATGTAATCCGTTTTTTAGTATAAATAAAAATGGTATCGGACTATGTCGTTACATGTTCGCAGAGCAGTGTAAGCATTTGTAACGGCGACTAAACATGTGTGGAATCGTAGGATTTATTGGAGAGCAAGATGCAAAGGAAATTTTATTAAAAGGTTTAGAAAAGCTAGAATATCGCGGATATGATTCAGCAGGTATTGCAGTACAAGCAGAGAACGGTGTTATTGTATACAAAGAAAAAGGCCGTATCGCAAAACTTCGCGAAGTCGTAGAAGAGAATGTAGCAGCAAGCGTGGGAATCGGTCACACACGCTGGGCTACACATGGTGTTCCAAGCAAACTAAATGCGCATCCGCATCAAAGTACATCAAAACGCTTTACACTAGTTCATAACGGTGTAATTGAAAACTATGAGTTAGTGAAAAAGGAATATTTACAAGATGTAACGTTCGTAAGTGAAACAGATACAGAAATTATCGTGCAGCTTATGGAACAACAAGTAAGTACAGGACTAAGTGTAGAAGACGCGTTCCGTCAAACGTTATCTCTTTTACATGGTTCTTACGCAATTGGACTACTTGATGCTGAAAATCCAAACATGATTTATGTTGCTAAAAACAAAAGCCCGCTATTAGTAGGTGTTGGTGACAACTTTAATGTTGTGGCGAGCGACGCTATGGCGATGTTACAAGTTACAGATCAATTTATCGAGTTAATGGATAAAGAAATCGTAATTGTAACAAAAGAAAGCATTACAATTAAAAACTTACAAGGTGAAACGATTGAACGTGCACCGTTTACAGCGGAATTAGATGCAAGTGATATTGAAAAAGGAACGTATCCTCATTTCATGCTAAAAGAAATCGATGAGCAACCACTTGTAATCCGTAATATTATTCAAAAGTATCAAGGTGAAAATGGCGAGATTGAACTGGATGCAGATATCCGTAACGCAATTTTAGATAGCGATCGCATTTACATCATTGCATGCGGAACAAGTTATCATGCAGGTCTTGTTGGAAAGCAATTCATTGAGAAATTTGCGAAAGTACCAGTTGAAGTACACGTAGCAAGTGAATTCTCTTATAACATGCCATTATTAACAGAAAGACCATTCTTTATTTACATTTCACAAAGTGGTGAAACAGCTGATAGCCGTGCAGTACTTGTGCAAACAAATGAAATGGGTCATAAAGCATTAACGATTACAAATGTACCTGGTTCTACGCTTTCTCGTGAAGCTGATTATACACTTCCTTTATATGCGGGACCGGAAATCGCAGTTGCATCGACGAAAGCATACACAGCACAGCTTGCAGTACTTTCAATCTTAGCAGCTGACATTGCAAAAGCGAAAGGTGAAGTTCTTGATTTCGATTTAACACACGAATTAGGACTTGTAGCAAATGCAATGGTAGTACTTTGTGATCAAAAAGAAGAAATGGACGCATTAGCAAAACAATTTTTAGCAACAACGCGTAACTGCTTCTTCATCGGACGTAGCGTAGACTTCTTCGTAGGTTTAGAAGGTGCGTTAAAACTAAAAGAAATCTCTTACATCCAAGCAGAAGGATTTGCTGGAGGAGAATTAAAACACGGTACAATCGCCTTAATCGAAAACGGTACACCAGTTATCGCACTTGCTACACAAGAGCACGTAAACCTTGGAATTCGTGGTAACGTGAAAGAAGTAGTAGCACGCGGAGCTAACCCATGTATCATCTCAATGAAAGGCTTAGAAATGGAAGGCGACAGCTTCGTATTACCAGCTGTACACGAAGCACTAGCACCGCTAGTAGCAGTTATTCCATTACAACTTATCTCATACTACGCAGCACTTCACCGCGAGTGTGACGTAGATAAGCCACGTAACTTAGCTAAGTCTGTTACGGTTGAGTAGGAAATTGGTAGAGTAACTAGTGTATTGTTGATTTGAAAGAAAGTCACCCCTTTGGATATGATTATCTAAAGGGGTGTTTTTGTGTCGAAAAGAAAAAGAACAACTAAAATCGATAGTGAGGAAATGGCAGCGGGGGAAATTATTAGCCTTGGCTTAAAATGCAAGGTGTTTCCTAATTAGGGTGTTCAACAAGATTAATAGGTATAAAGACCGCCAGACAACATGAATTTTTATCAAATTTGGAACGGAATCGCTTTTATTTAACTGAATTTTCCGTTATCGTTTAGGTATTCGTGAAAAAATTCCTTTATTATCACAAGAAGAGAGGATTATTATTGCTGAAGAGCTTGGGATTAAACACCCAGCTGATCCAATTGTTATGGCAACAAACTTTTGACTAACAGTTGGTAAAGGACGGGGTATTACAGTGGCGAAAGCTAAACACAGTTCTAAAGGATTCAGCATATGACAGAGGTTTATCCCGCTATTTGCGGGCAGTAAGACTCCCCCGAAATTCGGCGAATGCGAGGAAGTTAGGTGGGGGTCGGGCTGCCCGTAAAAACCCGATTGGTAAGGGCTAATAATCAGTGGGTGATGGAAACCACCCCCACTGATTAAAGTTTTACTTTATTGAACAAATTAGATTACTAGACATTACGAGGGGGATTATTAATGAAAATGAAGGGAAAAACATATTTAAGTATAGAAGAAATTATTTTATTACCAACCTTATCAGGTACAAACATAAGTGATGATGGCCAAAAAGTAGCGTTTGTTAAGAAGACAGCTAACTGGAAAGACAATACATATAGGAATCATGTATGGATATATGAAAAAGATAAGGTGCAGAGTTACCCATTAACAAATGGGAATATAGATAGTACATGCCCATTATGGTCTCCAAATTCTAGGAACATCGCATACCTTAGCCCTGTTGGTAATGGGAAAAATCAGATCTTTGTTAAGTCGATAGATGGTTATGGCGTGGTTCAAATTACTGATGAGAAAGAAGGGGTCAGTAATTTTAAATGGGAGCCTACTGGCAAGGGTTTTTATTATGTTGCGCAGTCAAAAGAATGTGAGGAAATAAAGAAACGTAAGGAACTATATGGAGATTTCCACCATGTAGGTAAGGAACAACGGAATAATTGTTTATACTACATTGAAATAGAAAAAGTGATACAAAATGATAAAGAGGAACGAGAGGTTAGCGGTGTTTATCAATTAATTGAGGGTAAGGATTTTTATATACATAACTTTGACATTTCAAATGATGGGACAAAGGTTGTATGTATGGCTACACCAAGCCTAAACGATCATATAAATGGTGATCTATACATATTAGATGTTGAAGTTGGGGAACTACAAAAGATGAATATAGATAAGTTGTTGGGCGGGAGCGTTTGCTTTTCTCCTGAGGGCAGCAAAATATGTTACTCAGCAAGCATAAGAGAGAAGGAATACTATAGAAACCATATACAAGAAAGCACATTAGAGATATATGATATGAATACTGGAGAGGTAATTCAGCCTCTAACAAACTTTGATAGTACGGTTATGCCATTACAGTGGACAGCTAAGGGGATTTTAATTAGATGGCAGGATAAAACGAATTACCTTATTGGATTGCTATGTGAGGATGGCACTGTGGAAATGTTAAGTGACAAAGTAGATGGCTTTATAATGGATGCTTCTATAACAAGGGATGGAAAGCATATATCCTATAGTAAGGCTATAACAAATGAAACCTTTGAAATCTATTTAGACAATAAAAAAATAACGGATGAAAATAGCTTTTTTAAAGGGAAACTGAAAAGTAACAGGGAAATAATCTCATGGCAAAGTAGCGATGGTCTTGAAATAGAGGGTGTTTTATCAACTCCAGTAGAGTTTGATGCAAGTAAAAAACATCCCTTATTAGTAGTAATCCATGGTGGTCCGGCTTGGGCATCCTTCCCAATATTTTCAGACTGTTTTAATGAAAAATATCCGATTGAGCAGTTTATCGAAAAAGGCTTTATAGTTTTAGAGCCAAACTATAGAGGAAGTTCTGGTTATGGTAATGAGTTCTTAAAAGCAAACTATAGAAAACAGGGAATTGCTGACTACGATGATGTTATATCTGGAGTGGATAAACTAGTTGAAGAAGGGATTGCAGATAAAGATAGAGTAGGGGTTATGGGATGGAGCAACGGGGGATATATATCAGCTTTCTGTTCTACATTTAGTAATAGATTTAAAGCTATTTCAGTTGGAGGTGGAATTACTAACTGGAGTACCCATTATGTGAATACAGATATCCCTTACTTCATTAGGATGCATTTAGGAAATACTCCATGGAATGATCCAGAGATATATACGAAAATATCACCAATGACGTATATTAAATCAGCCTGTACGCCTACCTTAATCCAGCATGGCGAAAAGGATGCAAGAATTCCAATTCTAAATGCATATGAGCTATATGAAGGATTAAGGGATATGGAAGTTGATACAGAATTAATTATATTTAAAGGAATGGCATATAGTTCTGACCAGCCAGGAATTCATGTGGCTATTATGAAGCAGAATTTGATGTGGTTTTCACACTATATTCTTGGAGAAAGTATGGAAGGTTTTAGGGTTTTATAATGTCTTGTTTTAGTCTTTAAGCTTTTTAGGTGCTTGAAATAAAGTCGTACACATTTATCCGGTTATATATGATTGAGTTTAATATTTCGGATAAGGCAAACTGTGAAATATTTTGGTGTAAATGAGAAAAGAGCCTGAATGTAGGCTCTTTCCTTATTTATATTTAAAAGATGAACTGTTCTTATGCAGTTTTACTTAATTTATATGCTTCAGGGTTATTTTTTTTGAAAAGTTTTGGGAAAACATAACCATCTAATCCAATACGTCCAGCATTCTGTCCTGCAACTAAAATGAACATAGTTAAAATAAGCAGGTTTGGGTTTACACTAACAGTTCCGCTTAATAAAAATGAAAGGTTCATTATGATTCCGAAAAATGCAGCTGTTTTTGTTAATCCACCTAAAATCAAACCTAGACCTACTAAAATTTCTCCCCATTGAACTAAAAAGCTAAATAGGTCTGCGTTTGGAAGAACAAAATGTTGAAGGAAATCTGCCCACCAACCTTGTACTGCAGGGTGACTACCTGATGCTTGAGCGATAGCTCCTTTTAGAAAACCACTTGCATCAAAAGACTGTCCAAAAACTTTGCCTATTCCAGCAGCGAGCCATGCATATCCTATGTAAAGTCGTAAAAATAATAATATGAAAGTAGCTCGTTTATCAGTTCTTAAAAAATTGATAACCATTGAAATCCCTCCAGTATTCTATTTACATGTTTATTATATATCCATTGTGAATAAATTCACAATGGAGGAAATGTGAACGAAGATAGGTTGTGAGTAATTGTTTTATTTTTTGTAACATTTCATCTATTTTGGTAGACTAATAATAGAGATATATGGAGAGGGGACAAAGACTCGATATGTGTACGAACTTGTAATGATTAGAAATGAGATAGATGAATTTTCCTCTCATAAGTGAGGGTTTATTTAGCTATCTGTAAATCATTCAAGGACTGCATATTTAGCTTGTACATCCCTTTTGTAAGGATAGATACCTATGTCGGGAAATTTATATCTCTCATATAAAATATGCGTCCTTTAATTTGGAGGAGTATATAATGAATCAATTAAAAAATAAAGTAGCAGTTGTTACAGGTGTTAGTCGTCTAGATGGTATTGGGGCAGCGATTTGTAAAGAATTAGCTGAAGCAGGATACGATATATTTTTTACGTATTGGACGAATTATGATAAAGAGATGCCTTGGGGCGTTGATCAAAATGAACAAATACAATTAAAAGAAGAGCTGCTACAAAAAGGTGTGAAAGTATCAAGTACGGAGTTAGATTTAACTCGGAATGATGCACCAAAGCAGCTTATAAATAAAGTTACTGAACAATTAGGGTACCCTCATATACTAATTAATAATGCAGCGTATTCTACGAATAATGATTTCTCTAATTTGACTGCCGAAGAGTTGGATAAGCATTACATGGTAAATGTTCGTGGGACTACATTGTTAAGTAGTGAGTTTGCACGTGGATTCAAGAAGAAGTCCGGTGGTAGAATCGTTAATATTACTTCGGGATAATTTAAAGGGCCTATGGCAGGAGAGTTAGCGTATGCAACAACGAAGGGAGCTATCGATGCGCTCACTAGTACGTTGTCAGCAGAAGTGGCCCATCTAGGGATAACAGTGAATGCAATTAATCCAGGTCCAACTAATACAGGATGGATGACAGAAGAGATAAAGCAAGGATTAAAACCGATGTTTCCTTTTGGTAGAATAGGCGAACCGAAAGATGCAGCAAGACTTATTAAGTTTTTAGTGAGCGAAGAAGCCGGATGGATTACAGGGCAAGTTATTCATTCAGAAGGTGGATTTAAGAGATAAATTTATAAATAAAAAGAAGGTATCTCATTTCAGTGAGATACCTTCTTTTTAATCTTTCTTCAATCTTCGTGCTATACCATTCCCTAATGACTGTAATCCTTGAACAAGAATGATTAAAATAAAGACTGTTGCATACATTACTTCAGGTTCGTAGCGTAAATGTCCGAAACGATATGCTAGGTCACCAAGTCCGCCAGCGCCTACAAGGCCAGCCATTGCTGTTGCGCCAATTAAGCCGATTGTTGCGATTGTTAACCCGAGTACAAGGGATGGACGGGCTTCTTTAACCATGACGTGCCAAATGATTTTAATAGTAGAAACTCCCATTGCTTGATATGCTTCAATAACACCACGATCTACTTCTAGTAAAGCTGTTTCCATTAAACGTGCAATATAAGGGGCTGTGAAGACAACAAGTGGTACGATAACACCTTGCACGCCAATGGACGTTCCCATTAGAAACTTTGTAAAAGGTAAAATGAAGAATAATAGAATGATAAATGGAAGAGAACGAATGATATTAATAACTGTATTAAGAATAGGATAGATAATTTTATTTTCTCGCTGTCCACCAGGTCTCGTTAAAACAAGTGTGACACCGAGTGGTAATGCAATAAGGATAGATATAAGTAGTGAAATAGATGTCATTTGAAATGTTTGAATTGTTGCTTCCCATATTACGTTACCCCACTCATCCAAAAAGGACTTGTTTCCCATAATCTGTTCTACCTCCTTCTACGATAATTCCTTGTTCTTGTAAAAATGATAAGGAACGGTGTACTTCACTTTTTTCACCTTGCATATGAACGACCAGTTTTCCATATGCCTCATGTTTTAACTGCGTAATATTGCCTGATAAAATATTAGGATATACGTGGAAACGTTTTGTAGCGATAGCTAACGCGGGTTCTCCTGAAGCGGTTCCTATAAATGAAAGTGTTACGATTTCTCCAGTACTTTGTAGCTCTTTCTGTACCTCTTCTGGAATTTTAGCTGTAAATGCGCTATTTACAAATTTCTTCGTTGTTACATGTTGTGGGTTTGTAAAAATGTCCTTCACTGTTCCACTTTCAACGACAGATCCATGTTCCATTACAGCAACTTGGTCACAAATACGCTGGATGACATTCATTTCGTGTGTAATTAGCAAAATCGTAATTCCGATTTCTTCGTTGATCTTTAATAATAAGTCAAGAATAGAATCGGTCGTTTCCGGATCTAATGCGCTTGTTGCTTCATCACTTAATAAAACTTCAGGCTCATGAGATAGTGCGCGAGCGATCGCTACACGCTGTTTTTGACCACCAGAAAGTTCACTTGGATAGGCATCTTTTCTATTGAAAAGATCAACAATACGTAAATACTTTTCTACCCTTTTTTCAATTTCATTTTTGGGAAGACCAGATAGACGTAAGGGTAGTGCGATGTTTTCATAAACGGTAACGGTTTTAAGTAAATTGAATCCTTGAAAAATCATGCCGATCTTTTGTCTCGCTTTTGCGAGTTCTTTTGTCGATAAGGTTGTTAAATCTTGTTCGTTTACAATGATACTTCCTGTCGTTGGTTTTTCTAATAAATTTACACAGCGAATTAATGTACTTTTACCAGCGCCGCTATATCCGATGATTCCAAATACTTCGCCCTTTTTTACTTTAAGGGAAGTTGGTTTAAGGGCCTCAACATTCCCTTTTTTTGTTGTAAATACTTTGGAGACTTTTTTTAATTCAATCATTATAGTCAGCTCCTACCAAGACGGTAAAACAGAACCATCGAATTTTTTCTCAATGAAATCTTTTACTTCTTTAGATTGATAAGCTTTCTGCAATTTATTTACAACTTCATCATCTTTATTTTCAGTACGAACAACGACCCAGTTCACATATGGTGAATCTTTTCCTTCGCGGAAAATAGAATCTTTCGCTGGACTTAATTTTGCACCTAATGCAAAGTTTGTATTAATCGCAGCCGCTTTCACTTCACTTAGCTGCGTTGGTAATTGAGATGCCTCTAATTCAACAATCTTTAAATTTTTCGGATTTTCAATTACATCTTTTGCAGTCGCTTTTTCCGTAGCCTTTGGATCAACTTTTAAAACGCCTGCTTTTTCAAATAGCTTTAAAGCACGCAGCTCATTTGTTGGGTCATTTGGGACAGCAATTGCGTCGCCCTCTTTTAATTCTTTTACATCTTTTAAGTTTTTCGAGTATATACCCATAGGGAATGTTACTGTGGAAAATACTTCAGTTAATTTCATATTACGTTCAGCTTTAAATACGTCTAAATAAGATTTAGTTTGGTAGCTATTTACATCGAGGCTTTTTTCATCTAAAGATACGTTTGGTGCTACATAATCATTAAATACCTTTACATCGATTTGGAGACCATCTTTTGCTGCAACTTCTTTCACCTTTTCAAAAATTTGTTCATGCGGTCCACCTGTTACACCAACGGTAATCTTTTTCTCATCTAATGCTTTTACCTCTTTATCAGAATTAGCACCGCATGCGCCTAACAACAATACAGCTCCACTTACAATACTTACTAATACCTTTTTCATCTATAATTCCCCCTTAATATACGTTCCAAAATAAAAAGCACCTCTCAAAAATAAGAGAGGTGCCGAATAGACGAAATAGGTTCCTCTCTTATCTTCCAAAACGAAAATCGTTCTGCAGGAATTAGCACCTTAGCTTATACGTTATAAGCTCGGTTGCCGGGCATCATCGGGCCAGTCCCTCCGCCACTCTTGATAAGAGTATGTGTATTTAGTTTTTAAATATGGTACTAATAGTAAATCTTACAAAAAGAATTGTCAACTTTATTTTCTGAATATACTTTGTTTTTAGTATTCCTTTAAACATGTTGTTAGGAGAGGAAGAAAGTTAAATAGAAATATTAAAAATTATATAGATTTAAAAGGAAAATAGATGATATCCTTTTGGAAAGGAGGGGGAATTATGAAAAAACTTATTTTAACTTCTAGTTTAGTCCTTGCAGTTATTTTAGGTGCAGGGTGTAGTAATGAGAAAACAACAAAGACGGATGAACCGAAAAAAGAATCGGTACAAAAAGAAAAGGAATTAGCAGCGAAGGATGTTTTCAAGAAAGCGAATGAGGCTTTTAAAAATGAAGAACATGTAACGATGGCATATGATGTAGGGATAAAAGCTGAAGGAACAGAGATGGATGTACTAAAGGCTAAAATGCAATTAGAGCCAAAGAAAAAGAATTCGCGTTCTGAAATGAATGTTTCTGGTACAGATGTTGTAGTGTATGCTGTGGATGGTAAAGTTGCTGGTCAGGTGAAAAATCCTAATACAGGAGAAGTTATATCTGTACCGGAGGAGCAATTAAATGCTGGCGGGATGAAAGCCACTCAAGATATTATAGATAATTTAGAAGTGCCAGCAGTAGTTTTAGATAAAATGAAGATGGAGAAAAGCGGAGATAAATATAAGCTGAAGTTTATATTAAAAGGGCAAGAAACAGAGAGTATGCTAGCTAGCATGGATGAAACGCAGAAGAAAATGCTACAAGCACAAAACGCAAAGATAGAAGAAGTGGATGCAGAATATATCATTACAAAAGATTTTAAATATGAATCAGCGAAGATAGATATGATTATGAGTAGTAATGGTGAGGATAAGGCACACATTATTACGAATGCAAAATATACATCGTACGAAAAGTTTGAGCCAATACAGCTGCCAGCAGCAAAGTAACAGTCTTGATGAGGGAGGGACCTAAAATAAAGGGTCTCTCTCTTTTTTTGTTAATACCTTCTTCGTAGGAAAATAGGTACAATATGAAGAGGAAGAACGTTAGAAGAGGAGAGTGCCATTTGAAAAAAAGAAAGATAGCAGTTGTTATTGTAGCGTATACAGTGTTGCTCGCAACTTCTATATATACATACAAAGAGCAACTAGAACATCCTATTATGAGCGATGTAGGAAAGTTGCTTCCAACGAAAATTAAACGTGTTGAAAATGCTGAGGATGAAAGTTCATTAAAAAAGTTAGTGCAAGATGCAAATGTTTCTGGAGAGAAGATTTCTATTGCAGGTATGCAACATAGCCAAGGCGGGCAGACGTATTATCCGAACGGTACGATGCTTGATATGAAAGGGTATAATGAAATATTAGAATTCGATCCGGAGAAGAAGAGGATTAGGGTGCAAAGCGGTGTCACATGGAATGACATTCAAAAGAAAATCAATCCATATGGTCTTGCAGTTCAAGTGATGCAATCTCAAAATATTTTTACTGTTGGTGGTTCATTAAGTGTAAATGTACATGGGCGTGATATTCGTCATGAAGCATTGATTGATACAGTAGAGTCGTTCAGATTGTTAATGGCAGATGGTACAGTGCGTAATGTAAGTAGAGAAGAAAATGCTGATTTGTTTCCGTATGTAATTGGGGGATATGGATTGTTTGGTGTGATTTTAGATGTGACGCTACAGTTAACAAACGATGAATTGTATGAAACGCATACGAAGGTACTAGATTATAAAGAATACTCTTCATACTTTAAGAATAAAGTGCGAAGGGACGAGAATATACGTATGCATTTAGCACGTATTTCTGTTGCCCCAAATTCATTTTTAAAAGAAATGTATGTGACAGATTATGTACTAGCAGAAGATCAACAGAAGTTGAAAGAGTACAGCAAATTAAAAGAAGAAAATATTATAGCTGCGCCGAAATTCTTACTTGGGTTATCACGTTATAGTGACTGGGGAAAGGGCGTATTTTGGGATATACAAAGAAGTTATTTTGAACGTACAGATGGTAAGTACGAAACTCGAAATAACGTAATGAGATCTGATAGTGCTTTTATGGAATACGATAATCCAAACTTGACCGAAGTTTTACAAGAGTACTTTGTACCGATAGATGGTTTTGCAGAGTATATAGATGATTTGCGAAGCGTTTTAAATGAAGAGGAATTAAACCTTCTTAACATTACAATCCGCTATGTAGAAAAGAATGAGAATGCGGTGCTATCTTATGCGAAAGATGATATGTTTGCGCTTGTGCTTCTAATTAATCAAGGGCGTTCTGAGGATGAAATAAAGAAAACAAAAGTGGTCATTCAGAAGATGATTGATGTTACTTTAAAGCATAATGGAAGTTATTATTTACCGTATTATTCTTATCCGGAAAAGGAGCAACTAAAGAAAGCGTATCCTCGCATAGAAGAATTCCTTCAGAAAAAGAAGGAAGTAGACCCAGAGGAAAGGTTTGTGAATTTATTTTATAAGGAGTATAGCAAATGACATATAGAAGATTTGTGGCTTCACAAAGTATTATTATGATGGCAGGTAGTATGGTATTTCCTTTTTATATACTATTGCTTCGAAATGTTGGAAATAGTTTCTCACAATTTGGCTGGGCGTACGGCTTATTTGCCTTAACTTCAGCTCTAGTATATCCGTTAGTTGGAAGAATCTCTGATAGGGTAGGTGATAGAAAGTTATTAATTACATACGCATGGTCCATGGCTATATTAATGATTTGTTTCCCTATTGCAACAGAAGTTTGGCATGTATACATTCTCCAAATTTTAATGGGTATTTTAGGTGCTGTGCAGCGTAATACGGAGAAGACATCGTTAGCACGAAAGGTAGCACATAAGGAAGCTGGTTACGAAATTGGGAAATATCATGTATGGACATCAATTGGTGGCGGAGTAGCTATAATTGCAACTGGTTACCTAGTGGATTTCTTTACGATAGGGACTATTTTTTACATTGCTTCAGTTTTATATGTAGTGAGTGGAATTGTATTAAGTAGCAAAAAAATATAATCATACCCATTTTTACCTGATTACCCTTTATTTGTTATACTTATGGAGAAGACAAAAGAAAAGGGGACATTGCCTTTGATGAAATTTATAGTTTTAGCTATTCTCACTTTGTTTTTGATTCCATGGACTAGAAGCGGTAATAAAATTCGCGCGGTGGATAAAGGAGGAAATGAGAAAGTTGTAAAGGGTAAGAAATCATCTATTTTAGTTATTCCTGTTTTATTTTGGATAGGTATTGCAATCTATGAATATTTTTGGCTAATTGATGATCGAGCAGATTCTATTCTTACTCATTATTCTGTTGCAGTAGCGATTTTAATTGGGCTTGTTTTATTCTCACAAGAGCAGGTAGGGAAATTAGAAGGTACGTTAAAAGGACTTCTAATGTTTGTTTTACTCGCAAGTTACGGCTATTTTGGTTATTTGCACGATATAGTAATCTCGCAAAAGAAATATGATTCGGTCGTGAAGGTAGAGAAAGATATTTCGGAGCCATTTACTGAAAATGACCAACCGTTTACAGTTCCGCCTAAAACAGCGGAAAATAAAATGAAAAAGGTATTTGGTGATATTCCAAAAGTAGCTTATTTTGAGCTAGGGGAATTAACGCCACAAATGGTAAATGGTGAAGCCTTGTATGTAGCACCGATAGAAGTTTCGGGATTTTTTAAAGCACGTAAAGCGGAAACAATTCCAGGTTACGTAACAATGTCAGGTACAAATCCTGATGCGGAAGCGAAATTACATCTTGGATATAAAATGAAGTATGTACCAAGCATGTTTTTCGGTAATAAATTAGAACGTGTCGTTCGAAAAGCAGAGCCAGATTTAGTTTTTAAAGGGAAACCAAAATTTGAAGTTGATGATAAAGGAAAACCGTATTATACAATGACATACGGTGAGTTTATTTCAGGAAGATCAGGGTTTGAAGTAGAAGGCGTTGTCGTTGTTGATGCACAAACAGGTGATGTGAAACGATATGATAAAGGGAATGCACCTAAATTCGTTGATGGTGTATTAAATCATGAAACAGCATCTACGTTAAATACGTACTTCGGAAAATATATTCACGGATTTTGGAATACGAAATTCTCACAAACTGACATGAAGATTCCGACTGAGTGGGGGACGAAGGAAGGCGTTACGCCAATCTTCGGAAAGGATGGTAAACTGTATTACTTTACAGATTTCACCTCTCCGAAAGAAGGAGTAGATTCTGCCCTCGGTTACTCATTAGTTGATGCACGTACAGGAAAGTTGTATTACTATAACGGAAAAGAAGTGAAGGGAATTATGGACGGTTCGGCTGCTACAGAAGTAGTGGATAATTCCTTTAAGAGAGAGAAATGGCATGGAACAATGCCGGTTATTTATAACGTATATGGTAAACCTTCTTGGATTGTACCGGTTATTGATGACGGGGGATTAGTACGTGCTCATACTGTTATATATGCTTCTAATGCAAAAGTGTTTGCAACAGGTTCAACGCAAAAAGAAGCACTTGAGAATTATAAAAATGCGCTGAGTGGAAGTGGTGATTCATTTAGACCGACTTCAAATGGGAAAGAAGCGCAAAAAGAAGGTACTGTACAACGTGTGTATAAAGAAAAATCAGGTGAAAATACGATTGTGTACGTACTATTAGAAAACGAGCAAAAAGTATTCATGGTACCGGCGAAGAAATTCCCATATGCAATGTTTACAGAAGTAGGAGATCCAATTCAAATCACATATTTAGACACAGGAGAAATGATGGCATCTGTATCTAAATTTACAAATAGTAATTTGAAACAGTAAAGCGATAGAGATTCTATCGCTTTTTTTACATTATTAAACAGGAAAATACGGTATACTTGACGTATATTTATGTTGTAACTATAATTGTTACGGTTAAGTAGTTATATGAAAGGGTGAATGGAAAAAGTGAATGAAGTTAATCACGAAGTATATAAACCTGTAAAGACAAACAGGTTATGGATGATTCTTGTATTAGGGACACTTACGGCAATTGGGCCATTATCTATTGATATGTATTTGCCTTCTTTACCAAAGTTAACGGATGATTTACAAACGGGTGCATCCCTTGCACAGCTTACATTAACTGCTTGTCTGCTTGGGCTTTCAGTGGGACAGTTATTTGTTGGTTCAATTAGTGACATTTACGGAAGACGCAAACCTCTTATTATCGCTCTTATTATTTATGTTGCTTCTTCTTTACTTTGTGCTGTTGCACCATCTATTTGGAGTTTAGTACTTTTACGTTTCTTACAAGGTGCTTCAGGATCTGCTGGTATCGTTATATCACGTGCAATGGTACGTGATATGTATTCGGGTTCTGAAATGACGAAGTTTTTCTCACTGCTTATGCTAGTAAACGGAGCAGCACCTATTTTGGCACCGATTATTGGAGGACAATTATTACAGTTCACATCATGGCGCGGCGTTTTTATCGTTCTTGGAGCAATTAGTGTATTCATGCTAATATCATCTACTTTCGTATTACGTGAAACATTACCTCCTGAAGAAAGAGAGACAGGTGGTTTGTCGGGAACGCTGGCGACATACGGAAAGCTTCTGAAAGATCGTTTATTTATGGGTTATGCATTGTCGCAAGGATTAGTAACAGCTGCAATGTTTGCTTATATTTCTGGTTCACCGTTCGTGTTGCAAAATATATACGGGGCATCACCACAACAGTTTAGTTTGTTCTTTGCAATTAACGGTATCGGTATTATTATTGCTAGCCAGGTTACTGGCCGCTTAGCAGGGAAAGTGAATGAGAAGACATTATTTGTTTCCGGTATTGTTATTGCGGCTGTTGGCGGTCTATCGTTACTACTTACAATCGCACTTGGAATAGGTCTAATCGGTGTTTTATGCTCGCTATTTCTCGTTGTATCAAGTGTTGGGGTTGTATCAACAACTGGCTTCTCGTTAGCGATGAGAAATCAAAAACAAGCAGCAGGAACAGCATCAGCTTTACTAGGTTTATTACAGTTCATTTCAGGAGCGCTTGTTGCACCGCTAGTAGGTATTGGCGGAAGTAATACAGCACTTCCTATGGGTGTTGTTATAGCCCTTTGTGAAATTGGTGCTGTGTTATGCTATTTATTCATGGCAAAAAGAAGTGAACAGCAGTTTGAACTGCAACAAAAACAAAATTTAGAGGCTTAACAAAAAAGAGCTGATTCAAACATTTCTCTGAATCAGCTCTTTTTTTCATTTCTTTGAAATAACTCATACATATTATTCATGATCGCATCATATAAGAAAGCAAGTTTATCCCATACCCAGCGGTTACTGTCGACCTCTTTCTCCCCGCAGTCAATAATATCAGTATGATCTGTAATTCTATATGCCCTCTCAACGATAATAGGAGCAATCTTCGGTATGCGTGGAATTTCTTTTAAGACATCTGCAAAATTTCCAATGTAGACATGACCGATAATCTCGATTGTTAATGATTTATCCGATATATTTAGCACAGTATGAAATTGATTTGTATGTTGTTGTTTTAAATATTGTGCTAACTTAAATGGAGCATGTTGCTTTTTTAATACGCGGCGAAGGTTTTCTGTGTTTTCAATATGAAGTGATCTTTCACGAATAAGGACACGAATATCTTCTCCCATAAAAGGTATTGTATTGTACATAGGTGATTCTCCTTAAAAACTTAACTACGCTTGCGTTATGCATATGTAAGTCTAGCATGGTTTGTTCTCTATGAGTGCTTACAGTTTTGTAAGGTAGAGTAGTGAAGTGATGGAGAAGTTACTTGCATAAAGTGACGATAATGTGACAAAAATGTGGGTATATTTATTAAGAGATCATCTTAAGTGCAAAATTTAGGACGTTCTCGGTATAATAAAACAAGTGGAGATAAGAGAAACTGTAATTCGTAGTAGATGTAGATAAAAGGAGAATAAGAGATGAAGAAGGTTTTCGGTATTGCAATGCTTGGGGGTATGCTCCTTCTAGCGGGATGTAATGGAAATAAAGACACGAAAGATACGAAAGAACCGAAAGAAAAGGTAGAGCAATCTACTGAACAGACAGAAGATACGAAAGTGTATCGTGAGGTACATGAAAAGTATGATGCGAAGATGAACAAGGAAATTAATAAAGCGTTACAGTTATTTGAAGTGGCAAAAGAAAAGGGCGGTAAGGAAATAACTAATGCTAAATTTAAGGAAGACGTGCAAAATGTAACAACGGGCATGTTAGAAGATATAGATCATATGCGTAAAGAAATTCATGTACCGAAGTCGAAAGAACAAGAACATGAAATGTATGTTGGTTTCTTAAATGAATCAGAACAAGCGATGAAAAAATTACAGAAGTTAGCTAAAGAAGAAGATTCATCGTTGATTCGTGATATAGAAATTAATTTTTCAACAGCATCGACATACTATAAACGTTTTCAAACAGAAACGAAAAAATAACCTTGCGCATGCGCAAGGTTATTTTTTCTTCTTACCGTCTCCGTCTTCATCCTCGCATACTAATACCTTCTGCTCTTCGTGAAATTCTGAAATTGTTTGTCCAGTAATATTATCGAAGGGTGTATAAAAAGAAGTGATACGTTTCTTTTTAATGAAGAGTTTATAGAAACCAATGATAACGAGTATGACAATTGTTAATGGCAATCCTATAGTAGCCAGAAGTAAGGGATCCATCTTATAACTCCTTTAAAGTAATTACCTTTATTATAAGTTAAAGTAGTGATTTTAAGAAATAATGCCATCAAAAACTGATTTTTCTAAATATATCCAATTAGATTGACTTTTCATTTTTTCAGAATTATAATTCAAAATATACAATTTGAACCAAATAATAATATAGCAATTTACTTATCCAGAGAGGTAGAGGGACTGGCCCTATGACACCTCAGCAGCGGGTTCTGTAATAGAACACCGTGCTAATTCCAGCAAGCAAGGCTTGAAAGATAAGTGATGGGCATAGTTTTATTAAGCCTTGATCTTATTTTTTAAGATCAAGGCTTTTTGTGTTTTAAGAAGTGGAAAAGGAGTAATAGGAACAAATATGTCAATAAAACAAAGTAAATTCATTTGTTTAGGGGGTTATTGAAGTGTATGTTATTAAAAAACTATCGGTTATGGTGTTTACGCTATGAGTCATTACGACAGTAACATTTTTAATTATGCATATTATTCCAGGGGATCCATTTTCGTCAGATGCGAAAATCTTTCCTGAAGAAGTGATACAAAACATGAGAGCTAAGTATCACCTTGATGAACCGTTATGGAATCAGTATGTTGCTTATTTGGATGGGGTAGTTCATTTTGATTTTGGTGAATCTGTTCAATCAACAGGTCAAGGTGTATCGGAAATTATAACAACTGGTTTTGGACCGTCGGCAATTATTGGTTTACAAGCACTTGTTATTTCATTGTTAGTCGGAATTGCCGCAGGTACATTTGCCGCGCTATATCATGGGAAAGTGATTGATTATAGTGTGAGCTTGCTTGCGATTCTCGGTATTTCTATTCCTAGTTTTATTTTAGCGCCACTATTTATACAAGTATTCGCCATCCAATTTGAATTACTACCAGTGGCGTCGTGGGGAACGTTTGAGCATACTGTATTACCTTCTTTCGCATTAGCGCTCGGGCCAATCGCAGTTATTACAAGATTTGTTCGCTCTAATATGATTGAAGTGTTGCAGAGTGATTATATTAAGCTAGCGAGAGCGAAAGGTATACCAATTAAGAAAATCATTATAAGACATGCTCTTCGAAATGCAATTGTTCCGGTACTTACATTTGTTGGCCCATTAATGGCTGGACTTTTAACAGGAACTTTCGTTATTGAAAAAATCTTTTCAATTCCTGGTTTAGGAAAATATTTTGTAGATAGTATTTTTAACCGAGATTATCCGGTAATTATGGGAACAACCATTTTCTATAGTTCGCTATTAATTGTATGTATTTTTATTACAGATATCATTCATCGTATTGTTGATCCGCGTATTCGTTCTATTACGTAAGGAGGGGAATGTTTAAATGGGGGCTTATGAAATTAATGACCAGTTATTAACGAATGAAGAGAAAAAAGAATTAACGATAAATAAAGATCAGCAAACGATTAGCCGAAAAAAGGAAGTGTTTCGCAAGTTTATATCAAACCCTATAGCAGTTTTAGGGGCAGTGACGTTATTACTAATTATTGTTTTCTCGCTTATTGGCGAAAGTTTAACGTCATTTACTGCGAGTGAACAAGTAAAAGAAGCAACTAATTTACCGCCTAGTAGTGAGCATTGGTTCGGAACAGACGATTTAGGGAGAGATATTTGGGCGCGTACTTGGGCTGGTGGGAAAATTTCATTAACAGTTGGATTGGTAGCGGCAGCTCTTGATATAGGGCTTGGTGTACTTATCGGAGGTTTTAGTGGATATGTGAGAGGGCGTAATCGTCTTGGCACGTTAATTGATGAGTGGATTATAAGAGGGATTGAAGTGTTATACGGTATCCCATATTTATTAATTGTTATTTTACTATTAATCGTTATGGAACCAGGACTTTTTACAATTATAATCGCCCTTGCGTTAACGGGATGGATTGGCATGGCACGTCTCATTAGAGCACAAGTCTTGTCTTTAAAGCAAAGAGAATTTGTTATCGCAGCAGAGCGATTAGGTACACCTCATATGAAAATTATATATGGGCATTTAATTCCAAACTTAACAGGGATTATTATCGTAAATTTATCATTTACAATTCCAGCAGCTATTTTCTCAGAATCATTTTTAAGTTTTATCGGACTTGGAGTACAATCACCAGCAGCGAGCTGGGGCACGATGACGAACGATGCACTCGGGACATTACTAAGCGGAGAATGGTGGCAACTTTTCTTCCCGGCAATCATGATTGCACTAATCATGTTCGCATTTAATGCGATTGGTGATGGCTTGCAAGATGCGATTGATCCGAAAATCGTAAAACGTAATCGAAAGGAGAAAAAACATGGCACAAATCTTATCTTTAGAAAACGTAACGTTGGCCGTTGAAAAAGAGAATAGTAAGCAAGCAATTGTGAAGCATGTTTCCTTTTCTATTAACGAAGGTGAAATAGTTGCACTTGTTGGAGAAAGTGGTTCAGGAAAAAGTGTTACAGCACAATCAATTATCGGCTTAAATCAAGAATCGATTCATATTGATGATGGAAATATATCTTTCCAATCAAAGGAATTAACGGATTTACAAGAATCAGAATGGAATCAAATTCGCGGGAAAGATATTTCCTTTATCTTTCAAGACCCGCTTTCATCTTTAAATCCGACGATGAAGGTGGGAAGACAAATTACAGAAGTAATTGTGCAGCATGAAAAGAAATCGAAAAAAGAGGCAAAAGAAATTGCAATTAACTTACTAAATGATTTAGGGATACATGAAGCAGAGAAACGCTTTGAACAATATCCGTATCAGTTGAGCGGAGGTATGAGGCAGCGTATTTGTTTAGCAATTGCGTTTGCATGTCATCCGAAGCTAGTTATTGCAGATGAACCTACAACGGCGTTAGATGTAACAATTCAAAAACAAATTATGGGGTTATTAAAAGAGCGAAAAGAAAAACAAAATACGAGTATTTTATTAATTACTCACGATTTAGCACTTGTGCGTGAAATAGCTGACCGAGTAGTTGTTATGTACGGGGGGCGCATTGTTGAAAAAGGAACGATAGGGGAAGTAATTGGCTCTCCTAAGCATCCGTACACGAAAAGCTTATTGCAAGCAATTCCAAATATGGATGATTCAGAAAAGGTACTTAGAGCAATTGAGGGAACAACACCTTCAATTGAAACGTTAAATAGTTTTGGGTGCCCGTTTGTGAATCGTTGTCCAGTAGCGATAAAAGAATGTATTCATCGTTTCCCAGAGAGAACAACATATTCTGAGGAGCATAGTTCACATTGCTGGCAGCATATTCTGGAGCATAATAAAGCGAAATCAAAAGAGAAGGTGAATGCTTCATGACGACAGATTTAATAGCTGTAAAACAAGTCACAAAAACATATGGAAGTAAAAATAAAGAAATTGCGGCGCTAAAAGGTATATCACTTTCTATTCCGAAAGGAACAACTCTTGGCATTATCGGAGAAAGTGGTTCAGGAAAAACAACACTTGGTAAGCTCATAGCTGGGATTGAAAAACCAACGTCTGGTGAAATTGATTATAACGGTCAAGTTGTTCACACGCTGAAGTCAGCTAATAAGCGGAATTTCTTACAGAAAGTACAGTTTATTTTTCAAGATTCCACAGCTGCATTAAATCCGCGCTGGAAAGTACGCGATAGCGTAACGGAAGGATATATTTCATTCGGTTTAGGCGATAAAGGATTGAAAGATAAAGTCGCAGGTGATGCACTAGAGCGTGTTGGATTAGATAGACGATATATTGATCGTTATCCCCACGAATTTAGCGGTGGACAACGTCAACGTATTGCCATTGCAAGGGCGCTATTATGTGAGCCAGAAGTATTAATCCTTGATGAACCAATTTCAGCATTAGATGTTTCACTGCAAATCCAAATTGTACATTTGCTGCAAAAGATTCAAAAGGAACAAGGCTATACATATTTATTTATCGCACATGATTTACCGATGGTTCACTATTTATGTGAAAAAGTGGCTGTCTTATACAAAGGAGAACTTGTTGAATTTGGAAATACGGAAGAAGTATTCCGTAATCCACAACATTCTTATACAAAAACATTATTAGCATCAACACCAAAAATTTCAGGTTAAAGGAGAATGTAGGATGAAGAAGTTTTTACTGTTTGTCATTATGACTGTTTTAGCAATAACTTCTGTCGCTTGCGGTAAGAAAGAGACGCAAAAGGCAAGTGCTGGTAAGGGGGAAGGAGATCGATTAGTAACGAATATTAGTAGTGATCCATATACACTTGATTCCGCTATTGCGACAGATAGCACGTCAGGTTATGTAATTGGGCAGTTGTTTTCAAGTTTATATACGCAAGATAGTGACGGGAAATATCAAAATGAATTAGCAGAGAAAGAAGAAGTAAATGCTGATGGAACTGAATATACAATACATTTAAAGAAAGATATTAAATGGTCAGATGGTTCTCCTATTACAGCAAATGATTTTGAGTTCGCATGGAAGCGATTATTAAATCCGAAAACGGGTTCTATGAATGCGACAGAAATGTATTTTATTAAAGGAGCAGAGGCATATAATACTGGAAAAGGTGAAGAAGGCCAAGTTGGTATTCAAGTCGTTGATCCTCAAACATTAAAGGTAACGCTTGAGCACCCAGTTGCTTCTATTAAACAAAAGTTAGCAAGTTCATTATTTATTCCATTATCTAAAAAATCAATTGATGATAACAATAAATTAAAAACAGATCCAAAAGAGTTAATTACGAACGGACCATTCACATTAAAAGAATGGAAGCATAACCAAGCAATTACAGTACAAAAAAATAAAGAATACTACGATAAAAAGGTAACATTAAAAGAAATTGAGTTTCGTATTATTCCAGATTCTAAAACAGCGTATCAATTGTACAAATCAAAAGAATTAGATTTATTAAGTGGCTTACCACAAGAGATGATTGAGAAAGAAAAAGGGAATAAAGAATATAAACGTGTTGCGGGATTCTCATCTTATATTTACTCGTTTAACGTAGAAAAAGAGCCGTTTACAAATGCGAAAGTACGTAAAGCATTTTCATTAGCGATTGATCGTAAGTTTATCGTTGAAAAATTGTATAAAAATAATGCACAAGAAGCATATGCATTCGTTCCAGAAGGGGCAAAAACACAAGGTGGTCGTGATTTCCGTAAAGAAAAAGGTGATTACATAAAATTTGATTCAGCGGAAGCGAAAAAATTATTAGAAGAAGGTATGAAAGAACAAGGATGGTCTACATTACCTGAAGTAACATTAAAATTCACTACAGATACACAACATAAAAAAGTAGCAGAAGCAATGCAAGAAATGTTTAAGAAAAATCTTGGAGTAGATATTAAATTAGAAAATAAAGAATGGAAGAGTTACATCGACACATATAAGCAAAGTGATTTCCAATTAGCTTATATGGGATGGGGCGGCTCTCTATTAGATCCAATTACTAAACTAGATTTATATGCAGGTGATGGTCCGAATAACTATGCAAAATGGCATAATAAAGAATTCGACGCTTTAGTAAAAGAAGCAGAAGTTGAACAAAACGAGGATAAGCGTTTTGACTTATTGCATAAAGCGGAAGATATTATGTTTGATGATACACCGTTAATACCAGTTATTTTCCCAAGTGCTTCATATTTACAAAAATCATCAGTATCTGGCGTCCAATTCATTATCGGTTCTAGTCCAGAACTAAGATACGTAAAAATTAAAAAATAAAGAAGTAGGCAACCGCCTACTTCTTTATTTTATTTCGCGTTTATATTCTTTTTTCGTTCCATCAGAAAAGACAACTTCTAAATCGAATTTTTGGTAGTCTTTATCAAGTTTGAACACATTTACTACTTGATCGATTACTTCTTGGTCAGGAGTATCTTTACTAAATTTCAGCTCTTGTAGAAGAGGGCTTAATTTCGTAATAGCCTCGTCACCTGTGAACTTTACATCTGTTTTATGGTCTTCAATTTTTGCTTCCATTTTCTTATCCGCTGCTACATTTTTATAATCAGCTTCGTAGTCTTTCTTCGTATCTTGATAGTCTGCTTTTAAATCAAATTCATTAAAGTTTAGTTTTAAATCTGCAGGAGCCTCATTTTTTGCTTCTTCAGTCGTCTTTTTATTAGAAGTTGTATCTTCTTTTGCAGGAGCTTTACATCCTGTTAATGCAGGTACTAGCATAAGAGCTAATAAAGCTGATAGTAAAATTCTCATTATAAATTCCTCCTTATGTAACTTCTTTCTATACAAGTTTTTCCCAATTTCATGTAATTATGTATGTGTTGAAAATAAATTATTTTCTCATAGCTTTAAGGGTTAATCCGCAATTTAAATCAAAAATGATTTGTATGTATATGGTAAATTGAAGTTGTAAGGAGGTACTGAAATGCATGAAGAATATAAAGAGATGATAAAAAAAGCAATCGAATATATAGAGAATCATTTACATGAAGAGCTTACAACAGAAAGAGTGGCATTTCACGGTGCAGTATCGATGTACCATTTTCATCGTATTTTTCAAAGTTATATCGGGATGAGTGTAACGGATTATGTTCGTAAGAGAAGATTAACTCATGCTGCACAGGCTTTAGTATCGACTGAAAGAGCAGTCATTGATATCGCAGTGCAATATGGCTTTTCCTCACAAGAGGCATTTACTAGAGCTTTTAAAAGAATGTTTCAATTACCACCAAAAAAATATCGAAAGTATTTCCAGTCATTTTATATAGAAAGAGAGGGCGTTTCAATGGAAAAAGGTATACCGAAAGGATGGGTATTAAGTGGAAGTCATCCTGCTGAATATGAGATGGGTTTAGATTACGAAGTTGTTCATCAAGGAAAAGTATCTGCATATATAAAAGGAAAAGAGAACGTTACACACGGAGGGTTTTCAACATTAATGCAAATGTTCCGAGCGGATAAATATGTAGGTAAGAGATTACGTTTAACAGCATTTATTAAGAGTGAGAGTGTAAGAGACTGGGCGGGATTATGGATGCGAGTAGATGGAAAAGATACAGAGCCACTTGCTATGGATAACATGCAAAATCGCCCAATCAAAAATACGAATAACTGGCAATCGTACTCGGTTGTATTAGATATAAAAGAAGAAGCACTTGGTATTGCATTTGGTGTTTTATTATCAGGAGAAGGTTGTGTGTGGCTAGATAGTATTCGATTTGATGAAGTAGATGAAAAAATTCCTTCAACAGATTTGGCAGAAAACTTTTATGAAACACTCCTAGAAGAGCCGGTGAATCTGCAATTTGAAGAAATAGAAAATTAAAAAGTAAGGAGAAAAGATATGCTCGAATATGTAAAACTAATAAGTATTAGTTTAGTAGTATCGTCTTGTATTATGGGAATTAACTATTTAATTAGCTATCTTTGGTCAGGGCATATACCTTCTTTGACGTGGAGAACATATTTGATGTTTATGGTTATATTTATGATGAGTTTTGGTTCAATACAAAAAGAGAGCTATGAAGAGAGTTGATAATCGTCCTTTTAGTCTTCTTAGTATTAATACATATGTATTTATCACTGCATTGGAAAAACAGGTTTGCCGTTCGGGATTATTTCCCGCAACATACGCAGCGAATGGTTATTACACAATAATATTTGGTGGAGTTAATTTAGAGAAAAATATTATTTCGTTATTATTTATTATACTAGTTACATAATTGGTAGCGGGAATCACTATAGGTATAAAAGGAATAGTAAAGGGAAGAGGTTTTGTATCTAAAGACGTATAAAGTAAAAAAGGTATCCTTTATGTGGATACCTTTTTTACTAGCGTTTGTTATTTTGCAACTTCTGTCCACTTGTAGTTAAATTCACCGCCGAAGTCAGTTGTTACAAGTCCTTTAATAAATCCGCGTTGTAAGTAAGAACGGCCTTGTTGGTATAAAGGAGCGACAGCACCATCTTGTAATAAGATTTTTTCAGCTTGCTTCATTGCTTCAAAGCGTGCTTTTTCATCACCAGCTAAATCAGTTTTTACTTTACGAATAAGCTCGTCGTACTCTTTGTTAGAGTATTTATCGAAGTTATAAGCACTATCTGTTGTGAATAGATCTAAGAATGTAATAGGATCCGCGAAGTCAGGACCCCAGCCATCGATTCCGATTTCGTAATCACCACTTAATAGTAGTTTTAACTGTTGTTTACGTGGTTGAGGCTTTAAGTTCACTGTTAATCCATCTAGATTCTTTTCTAGTTCACCTTTTAAATATTCGCCAGTCTTTTTAGCTAAAGCATTATCACTTGTTAATAGTTCAATTGTTACTTTGTCAGTACCAAGTTCTTGTTTCGCTTTTTTCCAGTTTTCTTTTGCTGTTTTCACATCATCTTTAACTAGGTTTCCGTTTTCTTTACGGAAGTCGTTGCCATCTGGACTCTTTGCGAACTTCGCAGGAACCATTCCTTCGGCTGGGATTGCACCGTTATTTAAAATTGTTTCTACGTAAGCCTTTTTATTCATTGCTCCGTTAATAGCAAGACGTGCATGTTGGTTCTTTAATACTGCATTTTTTTGATTTAGTCGTAAGAATTGAATACCGACTTCAGCGCGTTCCTTGAAGTTTGAATCGTTCTTATACTTATCAACAAACTCCGCAGTTAAAGCAACACGATCAATTTGTCCTGAATCATATAAGTTAACTTCTGTAGACTTATCTTTAACGACATTGAAGTTGATTTCTTCTAGTTTTACAGTTTTAGCATCCCAATAGTTAGGGTTCTTCTTCAATTGGAAGCTTTGTTCATGTTTCCAGTTATCTAATGTGAAAGCCCCGTTGTAAATTAGATGCTTCGTTTCTAAACCGTATTTATCACCTTGAGATTTTAAATACTCTTCATTAATTGGTAAGAATGTTGAAAATGTCGTTAAGCTTAAGAAGTAGGGAACAGGTCGGTCCAGTTGTACTTCTAAAGTTTTATCATCAAGAGCTTTAACACCTAATTGATCGATTGCTACTTCTTTTTGGTTTATTTGTTTTGCATTTTTTATATCAAAGAATAAGAATGCATATTCAGCAGCTGTTTCAGGGTTAACGGCACGTTGCCAAGCGAAAATAAAATCTTTTGCTGTAACAGGAGTCCCGTTTGACCATTTCGAATCACGAAGGTGGAATGTATATTTTGTTTTGTCTGGACTAATGTCAACTGATTCAGCGACACCAGGAATTGGTTTATTATCTTCTCCCATTGCATATAAACCTTCAAAAACATTTCGCATTACATTCATGGATTCCCCGTCCGTTGCTTTTGCAACATCCATTGTTGGAATTTCTGAAGCAAATGATAAGTTAATCGCTTGTTTATCATTTGCTTTATCGTTCGCTTTTGCTCCGCCTGCATTATCTTTATTTCCCCCGCAAGCAGTTAGTAGTAGACTTGCCCCTAAAACAGATGCAACAACAGGTACAACTTTTTTCTTCATTGTTCTTTCCTCCCTAAATGTGTTGTTCGTAACGTCATAATGTCCATGTCTTGAAGTGTAGCTATAGAAGAAGAGAAAACCTATTATAAATATGTGTATATAGGTAATCGGGTGTTCTATATGTATATACAAGTCGAACTATAATCTATCGTTATATGTTTCAACTTAGTAGACATTACATTTTGATGGTAAAATATTTCGTTTCTTTGATTATTTAGAATATTAACACTGGAGAGAACTATATGTCAATAATAAAAAGTGGAGTGTTAATTTCTTGGAATAATATATTAAAAAAGCAGATTTCCTCGTATCAGGGAATCTGCTTTTAATATATTTTGCTAAAAAAACAATGGGTGTGGGTGGGAACACGATGATCCAAGTTGCATTTTATCCCGCTATTTGCGGGCAGTAAGATCCCCACCTCAAAATTCAGTGAAAGCAAAGAAGTTAGGTGGGGGATCAACTGCCCGTAAAAGCCCGATTGGTGAGGGCTGATTAAAGTTTCACTTTATTTTTCAATTTTTGCCCATTTGAAGTTTAATTGACCAGCAAAGTCTACTTGCACAATGCCTTTTACAAAGGATCGCTCTAAATAAGATTCTCCCTTTTGGTAAAGAGGAGCAATAACAGAGTCTTTAAATAATATTTTTTCTGATGCTAGTAACGCTTCCCAGCGAGCTTTTTCGTCACCAGCCAAGGTAGTTTTAACTTTTTCAATTGTGTCATCAAACTCTTTATTAGAGTAATGATCTAAGTTGTAAGGGTTATTCGTTGTAAACAATTCAAGGAATGTAATTGGATCAGCAAAGTCAGGACTCCAACCGTCAATTCCAATCTCGTAGTCACCTTTTAATAAGAGTGAAACTTGTTGTTTACGTGGTTGCGGTTTTATATTTACTGTTAAGCCATCTAAATTCTTTTCTAGTTGTCCTTTTAGGAACTCACCAGTTTTCTTCTCAAGGTCACCATCACTTGTTAATAATTCTAATGTTATCTTTTCAGAACCAAGTTCTTTTTTTGCTTTCTTCCATAATTCTTGTGCAGATGTTGTATCAACTTTTGTTAAATCGCCGTTTGCAGTACGGAAGTCTTTTCCATCAGGCCCTTTTGCAAAGTTTTTTGGAACGAGACTAAAGGTTGGTGTAGAGCCATCATTTAATAACGTATTTACAAAGGATTTTCGATCAATAGTTTGATCAATCGCTTGGCGCGCAGAAACGTTTTGAAGTATTTTATTTTGTTGATTCATACGTAAAAATTGTACCCCTACGTTCGGACGTTCTTTAAAGTTAGCATCCTTTTTATATTTATCAACGAAGTCAGATGTTAGTTTTATACGGTCTAATTGTTTGGATTCGAATAAATTTACTTCTGTCGATTTCTCTTTCACAACGTTGAAATTGATTTCTTCGAGTTTGACATTATCTTTATCCCAATAGGTAGAGTTTTTCTTAAATTTAAAGCTTTGTTCATGCTTCCAATCGCTTAGTGTAAAAGCTCCGTTGTATAAGATTTTATTATCTTCTAAAGCGTACTTATCACCTTGTGCTTTAAAGAATTCCTCGTTGATTGGTAGAAATGTTGGGAATGCCGTTAAGCTAATAAAATACGGAACAGGGCGCTCTAATTCTACTTCAAACGTATGGTCATCAACTGCTTTTACACCAAGTTGATCGGCTGGAAGCTCTTTACTATTAATTTTTTTAGCGTTTTTAATATCAAAGAATAAAAAAGCATATTCAGAGGTTGTTGCTGGATCAACAGCTCTTTGCCAAGCGAAGACAAAATCTTTCGCTGTAACAGGAGTACCGTTTGACCATTTTGAATCTCGTAAATGGAATGTGTATTTCGTTTTATCGCCACTTACTTCATGAGATTTTGCAACACCTGGGACAGGTTTGTTACCTTCACCAAGATTATACAAACCTTCAAATACGTTTCTCATTACCTGACCAGAATCAGTATCTGTAGCACGAGCCGTATCCATTGTTCGAATCTCAGTAGGTGAAGATAAGTTTAAAACTTGTTTACTAGGTGCCTCATCTTTTGCATTTGCTCCGCTCGCTTCGTTTTTATAACTACCGCAACCAGATAATAAAATACTTACTCCTACAACTGATGCAATACCGGGTACAAACTTCTTTTTCATTTGATTTTCCTCCTAAATAGTTAATAAGATTGGATGATGATGAGGGAAATGAAAAACAAAAAATCCCTCTTTTCGTATTGAGAAAGAGGGATTTCTACGTACAAGTTATGCACCCGTATATAAACGAAGTCCCTCATTCTATCTTTCAAGCACAAAGCTTGCAGGAAGTGGCACAGTATTCAAAATGAACCTGCTGCCGAGGTTTCAAAGGGCCAGTCCCTCCACCTCTCTTGATACAATGAGTAAACAAATAAATTTTATTAATTTTTGTGTTTCTTTGATAATTCAAAATATTACACCTTGGATAATGAAGTGTCAATCGAATGGGATATAGTTTAAATTTTCAGTTTTATCGAAAATAAAAAAACCACTGCATATGGCAGTGGTTTCCTTACTAAAAGTTAAAGTTATCTGGATCTGGACCAACGCGATGATTTTCATTTAAAGCTTGAATTGCTTTCATATCATCCGAGCTTAATTCAAAATCGAAGATGTTTGCATTTTCAATAATGCGGTGTTCTTTAATAGACTTAGGGATTGTTACAACTTCATTTTGTAGATCCCAACGTAAAATAACTTGTGCAGTCGATTTATTATATTTTGTAGCGATTTCTTGTAATGTTGGGTGATTAAGTAGCTGCCCCTGCATTAATGGTGACCAAGCTTCAAGTTGAATGCTATGTTCTTTACAGAAAGCATGTAGTTCTTCTTGTGCCAAACGTGGGTGGTATTCCACTTGGTTAACCATTGGTTTAATTTCTGCAATTTCAAATACGTCTTGCAGATGATGAATATGGAAATTACTCACACCGATAGCACGAACACGACCATCTTTATAAAGCTGCTCTAAAGCTTTCCATGATTCAGTGTATTTTCCTTTTACAGGCCAATGTACTAAATATAGATCTAAATATTCTAGACCTAATTTTTCTAATGTAGTTTCAAATGCTTGTAATGTTGACTCGTAACCTTGATCACTATTCCACACTTTTGAAGTGATGAATAAATTTTCACGAGGAATACCAGATTCTTGAATTGCCTGTCCAACGCCTTCTTCGTTTTTATATATGGCAGCAGTATCGATACTACGGTATCCATTTTTAATAGCTGCTTTTACAGAATCGATTACTTCTGATCCGTCTTCTACTTTAAAAACACCTAAGCCGAACCAAGGCATTTTCACGCCGTTATGTAATGTTGTGTAGTCGTTTAAACTTGTTAAAGTCATATTAATTCCCCCTAGCTTTTTTATTGGTCGCTTCAACTGCTTGTTGAATGACTTCTGAAAAATTATTTTCATATAGAACTTTTAAGCCTTCAGCCGTTGAACCTCCTGGTGTTGTTACTTGTTCGCGGAGCATAGCTGGATCCTGATTTTGCTGGAGCATAGCGGCAGAGCCAGCAATCATTTGAATGACAAGGTGTTTTGCTGTTTCCTCATCAATACCATAGCTTTTCGTTGCTTCAATTAAACCTTCAGCAAAGTGATAGAGAAAAGCAGGTGCACTACCAGTAACTGCGGTAAGTTGGTGAACTTCCTCTTCGGTACAAAACTGTGAGGTACCAATACCTTTTAAAAGAAGTTGTAACGTTTCATGATGTCTTTCATCTACGGAATTTCCCGTCGTGTATAAGGAGATAGACTTTCCAATGCCAGCAGCTGTATTAGGCATAATCCAGGCAACAGGTGTGTTTTCTGGGAGTCTAGCTTCTAAATAAGATGGGCCAATGCCAGCAGCTACTGTTACAACAAGTTGATTTGATATTAACGGAGATAACTCTGCTAATAGCTCTTCATGTGCAGAAGGCGGCATTGCTAAAACAATTGTATCTACAGATTTAATATGCTGCTTCCAATCAGTTGTAATCGAGAGATCATATTGAGTTTGTAATTGCGTTAGTTTTTCTCTGTTGCTTCGGTTGGAAACAATAATTTCTTCGATGTATTCTTTACTTGTTGTAAGTAGTCCAGCAAATATAGCTTCTGCCATACGACCGGCACCAATAAATAAAATTCGATGTTTATTAGGCATATCCTTTATTCCTTTCTGATGAGAATATGTTATAAAAAACGATACCATTTTTAAGAGAATTTTGTAAAAAGAAACGGCTTATAGTAGAGGGAATACAATTGGAGAGAGGGCAGGTTATATAAAAAGGGCTATGAAGATTATTATATTTGAAAAATAGTTATAATCAAAAATCCCTGAAGCATTTATGCTTCAGGGATTGATAAATTATAAGCTTATGCTTTCGTCATACCAAGCAATACAGCGCCGCCGATAATTAAAACACTACCTAGTGCAATAAAGATCAATTGACGTTTTGTTTTCTTTTCACCTAAGAAGACAATCGCACCGAATGTTGAGATAACGATTCCAGTTTGAGATAATGGGAAGCTTGTTGCTACTCCAACACGTGGTAATGAAAGAAGTAAGAATAAGTTTCCTGTTCCCCATAGTAAACCAGATAAAGCATTACGCATTGCATATTTGTTAAATGGTTTATGTTTAGATGTCAGTACAACCGCACCGACAAACATACCAACTGCCTGTGGTAAAATAGCAGACCAACCATCAATGTTATACCAACGAATAATAATTACATATACAAGATAACCGAAAGTAGAAACAATTAAAGTAAGAAGTCCCTTTTTCAATTGTCCTGGTGGCTGTGCATTTTCTTTATCATCTAGTGATGTGAATACTACACCAACTACGATTAATAGGATTGCAATCGTTCCCAGAACAATCGTTGTAGTAGTAGTCCACTCACGAAAAGCGATAACTCCAAAGATAGAAGTTGCAACAAGTTGCATACCAGTAGAAATAGTTACAGTAGTTGAAACACCTAGTTTTTCAACTGTTTTTAATTGGTTTACTTGTCCTAAAGCCCAGAATAAACCTGAAATAAAGCCAACAATCAAGACTGTCATTGTTAAAGTTGGTTGAGTAAATACATACATAATTGTTGCGAAGAATAGAGCACCGATTGTCATACCTACCGTTTGGCTATATGCACCACCGCCCATTTTTACGCTTACTAATAAGATGTTTCCCCATGCGATTGCAGGAAGAAGCGCTAATAAAATGTCCATTACAAGACTCCCTTCGGTTTTCTATACCAATATAATTACATATCGTTCTAACGATCGGTAATGCCCCACTAATAGAGTAGAAGATTACCGATCGCTAAAACAGGATGAAGAATTCACGATATAAATGCGTTTTCATTTCTTCATTTTTTGAAACACTTTCATATAATAACAGGAAATTACCTATTTTAGAAAGTGAATTCAAATAAAATGTATATTTAAATAAGAGGTAAAATTCAGTCATTAATCAAATCATTTTATTTTTCGGGAAATAAAAAGCAACTTTTGTCGAAAGTTGCTTTAAGAAGTAGTAATTCTGCTATTAATGAGTTGAATACATAGTAAGAATAGAAGGGACATACTAATCGTTATGATTACAAGTGTCCAAGCTAGTTGCATATTACTTGCATCAATAGCCATATAAATCGCCGTTGGAATCGTCTGAGTTTTGCCCGGTATATTTCCTGCAAACATTAAAGTTGCACCAAATTCACCAAGTGCGCGAACAAAGCTTAAAATCATACCACTTAGTAACGCAGGAAATGCAAGCGGGAGTGTGACATGTAGAAAAACTTGGTATTCACTTGCACCAAGATCGCGCGCGCCATCTTCAATTTGTACATTTGCGATAGAAAATCCTGTTTTTGCTGATTGGTACATGAGCGGAAATGCAACAACTGTAGAAGCAATGATAGCAGCAGTTGATGTAAACATAATGGACTGCTGAAATAATGATTCAATCCACTTTCCAATGGGACTGTTATTTCCGAAAATGATAATTAGAAAAAAGCCGATAACAGTTGGTGGAAGCACCATTGGTAATAAGAAAATAGTTTCTAGTAGTACTTTATATCGCCACGAGGAGCGCGCTAATGCTCGTCCAATAATCGTTCCCAAAATCGTAACGATAATGGTGGCGCACGCAGCTACTCGTAAAGATAGAAAGACAGGTGACAAAATTGTATCAAAGCTCATAGCAATTATGGCAGGAGTGTAAATCCATATTTCTTAAAGATAGATTGTGCATCTTTTGACTGTAAATATTCATAGAATGAAGTCGCCTCTTTCTTATGCTTAGATTCCTTTATAACACCTAAAGGATAGTGGATTGGCTCATGAGAATTAGCCGCTGCCGCCTCTACAATTTTCACCTTGTCTGAAACGAGAGCGTCTGTTTTATATACAATACCAGCATCAACATTACCTGTTTCTACATATGTTAACACTTGGCGAACATCTTTTGTAAATACGATTTTATTTTGAACGTCATTCCAAAGATTTTCATGTGTGAGAGAAGCTTTTGCATATTTTCCTGCAGGTACGGATTCGGGTGTACCAAGTGCGATTTTCTTGATTTTCTCATCTTTTAAATCTTGAAATTTTGTAAGAGAACTATCTTTTGGAACGACTAGAACTAGTTCATTTCCAAGAAGGTTTTTCCCTTCTTCTTCATTAATGAATCCTTTTTTAACAAGGGTTTGGAATTTATCTTCTGCTGCAGAGAAGAATAAATCAGCAGGCGCACCTTGTTCAATTTGTTGTTGAAGTGCACCAGAAGCACCGAAGTTAAAAGAAAGCTTAATGTTTGGTTCTTTTTCTTTATATTGCTGTTCAATTTCTTTTAATGCATCTTGTAAACTTGCCGCCGCTGATATAGTCAGCTCCACTGATTCTCCCTCTTTAGCAGCTGACTTTTCTTCGCTTGAACAAGCTACACTGAATATAAGAAGAAAAGAAAGTATAAGTACCCCAATGGATTGTAATGTAAATTTGTTCATAAAAAATCCCCCTTCGTTTACTAAATTAATTATAACTAAATATAACTAATTATAACTAGTTATAATTGAATATAATTTGAACGATATAGTTGTTTTTAAAAACTAGGAGAAATATTCTTTTCTTTGTTACAATGAAGGGAGAAAGTGAGGAATCGTCTATGGATCATCATTCCTACACAACGGAAGAAGTAGCAAAGCGATTAAAAGTATCAAAATTAACTGTATACGACCTAATTAAAAAAGGAGAACTTCCTTCTTATAGGGTTGGTAGACAAATGCGTATTGATGCAGCGGATTTAGAACAATATATCAAGCAAATGAAAACAGGTAAGGTGCAATTTACTTCTGTAAAGAAGGACGAAATTAGTAGTTCGAATACACGCATCATTAGTGGTCAAGAACTAACGTTAGATATGTTGGCAAAACATATAGAAAATCGTCTACCAAATTCTAATATATTAAGAGCATATCAAGGTAGTTTAACGAGTTTAGTGAAGATGTACCAAGGAGAAGGAAGCGTCGTTAGTTTGCATTTATTTGATGGCGAAACAGGTACATATAATGTTCCTTACGTAAAACGTATTTTAGTTGGACAACCATATATTATGATTAATTTATTAGCGAGAAATGTTGGATTTTATGTGCAAAAAGGGAATCCACAAAATATAAAAACATGGGCTGATTTAGCTCAGTCATCTATACGATTTGTAAATCGAGAAAAAGGTTCTGGTATTAGGGTGTTAGTGGATGAGCAATTGCGAATTCAAAAATTAAGTAAAGATATTAACGGGTATGAATGGGAAGAATCGAATCATCTTGGTGTTGCCTCGCAAGTCGCGAATGGAAAAGCTGATGTTGGGGTAGGTTCAGAAAAGTTTTCCCAAATTATGAACGTAGACTTTATTCCGATAATGAAAGAGCAGTATGATTTAGTACTTCTGAAGAATAAAGAAAATGAGGAACTTATTGAGGTTATAAAAGGGATTTTGCAATCTGAGGAGTTTCACAATGAATTAAAAGCAATTGGTGGATATGATATAAGCAAAACAGGCCAAATTATATATGAAACAAACTAAAAGGCTGCTTGTCTATAAGACGAGCAGCCTTTTCTATATATAAAGGGGTTGGGGAAACAAAGTGTTAAACAAGACTTTGAGCAAGTGTGTAAATGAAAGCTGTAAGAAGAGCTGCGCCACTTGCGAGTCCGATAAAGTCTGATTTGTTAAATGTAATATTGTTCATAATAATCTCTCCTTATTTGTTTAATGTAGTTGCAACTGCTTTTGCATCGATAAGTGCGGATAGCACCATGCCCATTGTATTGAAAAATTTGTTTGTTTTCATTTTGTTCATCATGCGTATCCGCTCCTTTTCGAATTGTTGTTGCCCTAATTTCTGTCTTAATTATATGAAATATGGCCGCCTGCAACTATCGAATTAGCTTACGGGAGACTTACACTTTTGTAAGAAAAAAAGACATTCGTGTAAGAATGTCCTTCACAGCATATTGATATGATGATGCTCTTCAATTGTTTTTAAAAAGCTACGCATCGAATTGGTCATGTAACTATCTTTACGGCGTATGAAAACAGTTGAAATACTACCGTATTTCTCCGGAATTGGATGGCAGTGTACTTTACCTGCTCTAGAAAGGTGCTGCACTGCAGACTGGGGGACGAGTGTAATCCCAAGACCGAGCGCTACGCTATTTAATATGGTTTCTAATATGTTAAATTCCATAATTCTTTTTGGTAGCAAACCTTCATCTTTAAGCCAACGTTCTAGCTTGGAACGGTATCCACATCCTTGATTAAAAACGAGTAGGGGCGTCGTAGTGAATTCTTCTATATGAAAAGCTTTATTTTGTGTAACAAGCATTAATTTTTCGGTGCTAACATCGTATTGTTCAATTAATGGATGTTTAATAGGACCTGATATAAATGCACCATCTAATTGGTGATCGATTACTTCTCTAATAAGTTCTTCTGTTAGACCAGCTTGTAATGATAGATCGACATTTGGATAGCTCTTATAGTAAGAAGACAAAATGGTCGGCAATGTGCTTACTGTTTCGACTGTACCAATTTTTAATATACCAGATGGTGTTTCACTATCTAAAAACACTTGTTTTAGCTCTTCAACATCTTGCAAAATTTTATGAACATAAACGAGCATTTTTCTTCCTTCAGCTGTTAAAGTCATGCCTCGTTTATGACGGTAAAAGAGCGGTGTTTTTAGCTCGTTTTCTAATTGTTTAATACGTGCGGTTACATTTGATTGTACGTAATTTAATTCCTTTGCTGCGCCACTTACACTACCGCGGTCGGCAACGCTCTGGAAGATTTGTAAGTCTCTTAATTCCATTTTATGCTCCCCCTTGATGTTAACTATCATTATAAATGATAGTTAACATCATTTTGAATCATTTTACGTGATATATTTTTTCTTTTACAATTCTCTTTGTGCAAATAGAAAGAAGTGGGGGATTGCGGTGAGAAGAAGTCAAATGATAATAGGTGCGTTGGCATGTTTAATTGCAAGTATGTCATGGGGAGCAATGTTTCCTGTTGCTGATCATGCACTAGAATACATAGATCCATTTTATTTTTCACTTATTCGCTATGGAGCGGTAGCAATAGTGCTGATTGTATTATTGTTAATGAAAGAAGGAAAGAAAGCATTTCGTTTAGAAGGAAGAGGAAAGTTACTCGTCTTTTTTGGAACGATGGCGTTTACCGTATATAATGTATTAATTTTTCTAGGGCAAATGTTAATGGGAAAATCAGGTGTAATGGTAGCTTCTATTATGGAGGCGCTTATGCCGATGATTTCCATTTGTATTCTATGGGGATATAAAAATATAAAACCGAAAAAGTATATGATAACGAGCATGTGTATTGCTTTTGTAGGAGCAGTGTTTGTTATTACGAAAGGTGACATGAGTTTCTTTTTAACATTGAAAGATAATATGTTTTCACTAGCATTTATATTTGTTGGTGTTGTAGGCTGGGTTATTTATACGATGGGTGGTCAAACGTGTAGCGATTGGTCAACATTACGTTATTCAACATTAACTTGTGTATTTGGGACAGCAGTTACAGGAATTATAACTATGATCATTACCTCACTTGGATATGTATCAGTTCCAAGTATGGGAACGATTTCTGTTGTGAAGTATGATTTGTTATTTATGATGACATTACCAGGTATCGTAGCACTACTTGCTTGGAACTACGGTGTGAAAATTTTATCATCAATTAATGGTATTTTATTTATTAACTTTGTGCCAATTACTACGTTAGTTATTATGATGATGCAAGGGTATAAAATAACAACATTTGATATTGTAGGAACATTATTTGTTATTGTAGCGCTTATTCGTAATAATGTTTGTCAGAGAAAAGAAGAAAATATAAATAAACAAGTTTTACAAGAAGAGCAATTGCGTCAAGCTGTTTAATAGGCAACTGGAGGATTTTATATGTTAGAAAGTTTATTGTTTTTCTTTGCTGCTGGAGTTGCCTGCGAGCTTGCAGCAATTAATCGAAATGGTCGTAAGAATATAAAAC
This sequence comes from Bacillus sp. JJ783, assembly GCF_036963225.1. Lineage (NCBI taxonomy): Bacteria > Bacillati > Bacillota > Bacilli > Caryophanales > Bacillaceae > Bacillus > Bacillus sp. JJ783. Next base: position 43,769 of record NZ_JBALMG010000050.1, read on the forward strand.
AACAAGCTGAACTGATACAGCTTTTAAAAGAATTGAAGGAAAGAAAAATTTAAAAAGACGACCGGGCATAGACGGTCGTCTTCTTCTATATAAAGGGGAAAGGGGAAACAAAGTTTATATAAGCGTAGCAGCGTAAAT